>JABABZ010000004.1 GCA_014237965.1 Phycisphaerales bacterium
AGGTGGAGTTCTCGAGCGACGTGGCGAAGCGGGTGCATGTTCGACCGCCGAACGACGATCGTCTCGTCGAGATGGGCGAACGTGACGGGCGGATGACGTTCATGTTCAAGCGACGATGAACCCCCGGCACCGCCCGACGAAACAGGCCCATCGAAATCGTCGATTTCGATGGGCCCGAATCAGGGCGACAGGATTCGAACCTGCGACCTGCGACTCCCAAAGCCGCCGCTCTACCAAGCTGAGCTACGCCCTGAATTGATCGGGGATTGTACGCGGCCCCTCGGGCTCGCCAAGGTCCCCGACCGCACCGAATATCGAGTTCCGCGAGATCTTCCACGGGATTCGGGGTGATCCGATGCCATGAATCGACGGCGATCATCGAGAAGGGGGGGCATGATCGGAATTTCGGCTCTGCCGACCACCTCCGCAAGCACTCTGCGGGGGGGTGAGGCCGGGAAGCGATCAGAAGGGTGATGGTCCGGGGCGACGGTGGTTCAGCAGGCACCCCAGGCGGCCAGCAAGAGTCCCATGTCGGCACCCCCGACCTCGCCGTCACCATCAAGATCCGCGGCGCCGTCGGCGCCCCACTGACTCAGAAGAAGTCCCATGTCGCTGCCATCGACAAGTCCGTCACCGGTGAGATCGGCGAGGCACTCATCGATGGCGCAGGGTTTTTCCGAGTCGTTGTTCTCCTTCTCGCCGGTCAGCACTTCGAGAGAGAGGCGAAGGAACCGGATGGTCGTGTATCCCCCTCCCTCATAGAGGAGGCCGACGTCCTTGCACGGGTCGAGGACGGCGAGTTGGCTGTATCCGAAACCTCCGGGTACCACGGTCGTGACCAGTGGCCACGTTTCCCCCCCGTCTTCGGAGATCACCACCGATCCGTTGGACCGCGAACTCGTCGACCATGGTCCCGCATAGAGCAGTCGACTGGTGGAGAATCCGTCCGAGGTGTCGTTGAACAGAACGATGGAGGCCATGCAGGTCGGCGTGATCAGTTCATCATCGGGCTCGAGGGTCGTCCAGTTCCGGCCTCCGTCGATGGAACGTGATCGGAGGCGGAAGTGAGGTGAACCGTTGCCGCGTGCATTCAGGAGAATCGTTCCGTCGTCGAGTTCCGCGATGGAGACTTCATCACCGGTACCGTTCCCGGAACCGTTGTCGACGTCCACGCCTCGCGTCCAGCTCTCTCCGCCGTCGTCCGAGTAGAGCATGAAGATGCGCATCGAACTCGGTGGTCCCTTGCGGAGGGGAATGACGAGGCGGCCGGCGGCATCTCCATGCCGAAGTTGTATCCCCACGCCGGGGCTTCCGGCGAAGTTCGACGAGGCGGGCCGGGCGATCTCCGTGATGTCCAGGGGTTCCGTCCACGTCGCGCCCTGATCGTCGGAGTGCATCATCCAGTTTCGGGATGTGCCCTCGCCGTATCCGGTCGGTACGCAGTGGGTATGACATCCCTCCGGAAACGACATGTAGAAGAGATACACGCGACCGGTGTTGGGACCGGCCCGGACCTCGACCGCGAGCGGATCGTTGAGCGATGTGCCACCCTGATCATCCAGCAGTTGCAGAGGCCCCCAGGTTTCTCCGCCGTCGGTTGAACGCTTCAGAATGATGTCGTTCTTCGCATGGTCGCCACCAAAGCGGCCTTCGGCGAAGGCGAGGATGGTTCCGTCCTGAAGACTGAGCAGTGACGGAATTCGAATGTTGGGATAGGTATCGACGCCGACCTGAAAGACGATCGAGGTGGGTGGAGGCGGGGGAGGTTCCTGGAGTTCGTATCGCCCCTCGAGATACGTCTCGATCGCATCGCGATCGCTCGCGTCGAGCGCCGATGCATAGACCAAGATCTCGCAGATGCCTCCGGAGAGATGCTGGCTCAGGGAATACCGCGACCCCAGGATGAACCCGGCGAGATCGCTGACGGAATTGGCCCCGAGGGCCACGGTCTTCCCATTGAGCCGCAACTCCTGCTCACCGGGCGACATGACGCTCGTCACCATGGTCAGCGCGCCGGGACCGATCGGGTCGGAGGTGATCGTGGGGTTCGATCCGGTGAACAAGGTCCAGACGCCCGGATTGGCCGATTCGCCGGTGAAGAGCGCGTTTCGGCCGACGCTTGAACTGGAGTCGAAGACGTATCCCCCATTGGCGGAATCGGGACGAGTCACCACGAAGATCGTTCGCGGCCCAGATAGCGTGCCGAATTCACTGCTCGACGCCCAGATGAGATCGTTGCCATCGAATTCGAGGGAGGGCATTCCGTTTCCGGCATCGTGGCGGAGGATCGGTCGCGCCCTGGCGTTCGACGCGACTCGAGTCAGATCGTGCCCGTGGGAACTCGCGTCATCCCATCGTTCGACGACGGTTCCATCGGGTGGAAGTCCGGCGATGCCGTTGACGCCGGAGTCGGGTTTGTACCAGGCGTGCAGATCAGAGAACGCGGGATTCGGATCCCCGTTTTTCAGCACGATGGACTGTCCGAAGGACATGGCGCTGGAGCAGACAAGGACGAGTACGCCGACGACAAGGGCTCGCATGTTCGGAGTTCCACTAGGGAGAGATCGGGTGATGATCAGGGGCAGTTCTTGGCCTGTGCGACGCACGATGCATCCCATTCGACGTCGCAGCAGAACACATCGATCTCGCAGACGAAGGAGCAGCACGATGGATCATCGCAGCCGGGAGTGCCGTTGTCCTCATGGCACGATCCGGAAGCAGGATCGCCGCATCCCGGGAAACATCCTTCGATCGGGGTGTGAATGCATCGGCCGTCAACACAGGTGTCCGTCGTGCATGGGTCTGAGTCATCGCAGTCGATTCCGTCGCAGGGATCGGCGGGACAAGGACCCCAGTAGGCGAGCAGGAGTCCGACATCGGCGCCGTCGACCATGCCGTCTCCATTGAGGTCACCGATGCCATCGGTGCTCCAGCCGGCGAGGAGCAGGCCCATGTCGGCGCCGTCGACGGATCCGTCGCCGTTCAGGTCGCCGAGGCAATCGTCGTCGACGAATCCGTACTTGGAGAGCAGATAGTCCATCACGGCATCCCGAGCGTCCGGGGAGAGTGCTTCGTCATAGATCACGGCTTCGCTGACGGCACCGGCCAGACGGTTCTCGACGTTGTAGCGGGATCCGAAGATGATTCCGGCCTGACTTTCCGGTGTGCCGCTGCTCGACCCCGTGTCGTCGCCATTGACCTGAATGTTCTGCGTGCCGTCGGGGTGGAAGATCATCGTGACGATCGAGATTTCACCGACGGCGATGTCGCCGCCACCGAACACGTTCGATCCGCCCGCATAGCCGACCCATTGTTCGGGCATCGAGATCTGTCCGGTGAAGATCGCGCTTCGTCCTGCGATCGAACTCGAGTCCATGACGTAACCCCCGTCGGCCAGGTCGGGTCGGGTCACGAGGAAGAACGTTCTCGGCCCGGAGAGGCTCCCGTACTCGCCACTCGATGCCCAGATGAAGTCGTCGGTGAATTCGACACCGGGAACGCCCGCACCGGAGTCGAGGCTGTAGGTGGGTTGGGAACCGAGCGTGGTTCGCGTCAGGTGTCGATCATTGATGCTCAAGTCGTTCCAGGAGATCACGAAGGCGCCATTTTCTGCGAGGCCATCGGCACCGTTGACACCATTGGTGCCGCTATACCAGGCGTAGAGCGCGGAATACTCCGGATTCGGGGTACCGTCTCGGAGCGTGACGCCGTCTCCGGCCAAGGCGGCGGTCGAGAGGCCTGCAATCGCGAGCCCAGAGCATGCTTTGGTGAGTTTCTTCATGAATTCAAGATACCGTTGTCGCCCTTGTGATCAACGAGCGTTTTGGAGGACTGGGGAGAAAGGCCGTTCCGGGTGATCTGTCGCTGGTCTGGAAGGGTCTGAGGATCGGAACAACCGTAAGGACTCGAGGCCTCGAAATGGCCGGCAAGACCGTCGATCTCCCCTCAGGCCTCTTCGGGATTCCCGCCGGGGATCTGGTGCTTCTGGACGCTTTACGGCTGTGTCGCCGGTCCGTCGAGGTGGCCTGTACTCTGGTCCTCGCCTCGAGCGAGTCACGTATTCAACCTGGAGATCGGCTTATGCGACCCACCGCGCGAACCAACGGGATTCCTTCACCGATCATCCGGGGATTCCTGACGTCGATCCTGCCCTCGATCCTGGCCGTGGTCTGGATCACTCCGATCTCAGGCTGCAACGTGACAACGCCTCGGGTTGAACAGTACGACGCGTATCCGGCGATCCGGAATGACCTCTCTCCCGAACTGGCGCAGTTGCTCCTTCAGGACTACGCGGCGTCGGCGACCTCCGGGGTCGATGAAGCGATGCAGGAGATCATCAATACCTCCGATGATCCCGAGGCGATCGACCACGCGCTCCGATTCAGGAGTGCGGCGGTCTCTGAGATTCGCCGGGCCGCGCTTCGGGTCAATCCCATCGCAGGAGCACTTGATTCGTGGGTGCTGTTGGAGCAACTTCGGACATTCCTGTTCGACGGTCCCGGCAAGACGGCATTCGATGGGCAGATGGGGATCATCGATCAAATGATGGTGACGCTCGATCGCGATCTCGACATCGCCGTCGAGCGAATGCTGGAAGACCGCGAGCTCGCCGAGGAGACCGTGGGTTCCTTCGCGGATGCCCATCCGATTTCGAGCATCAACCTCGCGCGTCCTTCAGTGATCTCACCGGTCGCGAATGATGATGATCGACTTCGCACCCTGATGGACGCCGTGGCCTCTTTCGAGTTTATCGCCAATGCGGCCTACTATCGGCTCGGCTCCGCGATCGACGATCTTCCGCAGGATGTCCGTTGGCAGTCGGAGATCGTCATCCGCGAAGTCCTCGCTGATCCGAGGGTCGCGGAAGCGATCACGAGTCTGGATGAACTCGACGGTCACATGCGGGATGTCGCCACCGCGATCGAGGCGATTCCGACGTCACTCGATGAGAACGGGGAAGGGATCATGGAGTCGATCAATCTCCTCTCGAAGCAGGTGGCGGACGAGATCGCCGTCACGGTCGATGAGGGGGTCGAGCGGATCGGAGAGATCGCCGAGGTCGAGCGGGTGGGGGCGCAGCGCGACATCGAACGCCAGCGTCTCGAGACGATCGAGGTCCTGCAGGCGGAGCGCGAGGTGATTCTGGAGGCGATCGCCAAGGAGCGGGTGGCGTTGGTCGAGGATGTCTCCCGCGAACGTGATGTGACGATCACGATGCTTCAGGACATGATCGCGTCGCAGACCGACACCGCCATCGAAGCGGCGGGAAGCAGGGCCGAGACGGCGATCGACCGGGCGATCGGCGGGATGCTGGTGGTGATGGGCGTCGGACTCGGTGGTGCCGTCATCATCATGGTCGGGTTGACGCTCTACATTCGTCGGTCCGTCAGGTCGACCTGATTTCACAGGCGATCGTGTCAGTCGAATGTCGTCCGAAGCGGGCCGGATTCAAGCCAGGTCCGGGCCAGCTCCGTTGCGAAGACGTGGGGATAGTGCCCGGTTCCGGGGCAATGATCCACTCTTGCGTCGGGGCGGATCTTCCGCAGTTCCTCGACGGGCATTCGGCCCGCCTCGCCCGCGAGTCCGAACACCGGACAGGTGATGGACGCCACGGATTCGGAGATCGGCCATTGGACGCCGCCTGCGATCATCAGGGCGGCTTCGACGACCGGGGCGAACATGAATCGCCGTTCGATCCGGAGTCTCCAATCCCCCTGATCCTCGAGGGAGAAGAAGTCGGGCACCCATGAAGACGCTTCGGCGATCCACCCGGCTTGAGTCGCCAGGCGTCCGGCTTCGGCGGCTCGATCCACCCAGGGGATCATCTGATCGAGATACGTCTGGCGGAGTCGATCGGGCAACGGGACGCTCGATTCCAGCATCACCACACGGTCGATCGAGAGGGCCGGGTCCGCGGCGAGAACGCAGGACATGCCACCACCCAGCGAGTGGCCCACCAGACTCGCGCCGGCGAACCCAGCGTCGAGGATGGTTCGTCGGACCCGTGCGAGGACACCGTCCGCGAACTGGCGGGCGATCGCGTTCTTCGCCTCGAGATCAGGTTCCGACGGCCATTCTTCGAGGTTGAACTCGCCTCCCGCAGGCATCCAGGAGATCGGCAGAACCGGCCCGGGAAGGGCGGATCGGATGAACTCGACCTCGTTGGCATGTCCGCACCATCCGTGAAGGAACACCACCGGACGCGGATTCGAGGGGTTGGAGGTCATCGCAGGAGGGTATTCCAAGACGCAGATGTTCGCTTGTCGCATCCACAGCCCCGTCGTGATCGAGCCGGGATCGGTATCCTCTCCGAACCCGCCACCGGCTTTGGCGGGACGCTCAGCAACGTTCCCGGATCCAGGCCCACTCATGACCACCTTCGCCCTCGACGGCATCACCAGTTATCTCCCGGTCGGCGTCATCATCTTGATGGCGTTCGCCTTCATCGCCATGAATCTCATGCTCACCACGATCATCGGGCCGAAGGCGCAGGGTGCGGTCAAGGGGCTTGCTTACGAGTCCGGCATGGATCCGATCGGATCGGCGCGGAAGCGCTTCAACGTGCGGTTCTACATCCTCGCGATGACCTTTCTGGTCTTCGACGTCGAGATCATCTTCCTCTACCCGTGGGCGGTGACGTTCTCGAAACTCGAGCCGCGATCATCCGAGTCGGCCTTGTTCCTCGGTCGGATCATGTTCTTCATCGCGACCAGCGTCGTGGCATACGTCTACGCCTGGAAGAAGGGCGTCTTCCGCTGGGATTGAAGACCGACCTCTTCGATTGAAAATTGAACGACGCCCGCTGTTCAGCGAGCGTCGTTCTTTTTCTTCGGACGGAATCTCGAGGTTCTCTTCAACCGGTCCAGTCGACGAGCAGGAGCCCCAGATCGGCGCCGTTCACCACGTCGTTTCCATCGAGGTCGGCGATGCAGTCGCGCCCGCACGGACCCCATGCGACCAGCATCAGTCCCAGGTCGGCACCGTTCACCAGACCATCGTCGTTCAGATCGCCGGGGATTTCGGGGGTGTTGTTGCCACCATTGCTCATCACGATCATCGAATCATCGAGTTCGTCCACGAAGATCAGGTCGAGATCTCCGTCGTTGTCCATGTCGACGGGCAGCGAGCAACTGGCGGCGATCGGTGAGGGGAACGACTCATGGAAGTCGAAGTTGCCTTCGCCGTCGTTCAGGAAGAGGAACCAATCCCCCGAGTAGCTCGAGGTGATCCAGTCCATGTCCCCATCACCATCCAGGTCGCCGAGATCACTGGCGAGCGGAAAAGGATCCGTCGAGTAGGTGACTCCGTTGGCAAGATCGCCCGAACCGTCGTTGCGGAAGACCTGACCGGCATTCGCGAATGAATTCACCGTGGTCACATCGACGTCGCCATCGCCGTCGAGATCGGCGAGATTGAGTTGCCAGCATCGGCCGGCGACGCTTCGCGTTCCAGCGGTGATGAAGTTTCCGTTTCCGTCCGCGACCAGGACTCGAATCTGGCTGGCGCCTCCGATGACCAGGTCGAACAGGCCGTCACCATTCATGTCATCCGCCTGAATGCTCCATTCGCCGCTGATGCCCGGTTGGATCGTGGTGGGCGGATCGAAGACCCCGTCGCCTTGATTCCGGAGAAGCGTCACATTGCTGGACGAGTAATTCGTGCTGGCGATGTCGAGATCGCCATCTCCATCAAGGTCGAGGGTGGTGATCCCGCGCGGGGCGTTCCCGGTACCGAGCGTCTGGGCGCCACCGTACGAGCCATCGCCTCCGCCGATCAGAATCGAGACGTTGTCTCCGGTGATGTTGGCCGTGCAGAGATCCGCATGCCCATCGAGATCGAAGTCCGCTGGCTCGGAAGGACTCGGCACCGATCCGACGGGATTCGTCGGCGTGAGAAACGGTTGGATCCGACCGGTTCCATCGCCCGTGTTGAGAAACACCCGGACATCGTCCGTCGCTTCGTTCACGATCGAGAGATCGATCCATCCGTCCTCGTCGAGATCGGTGGCACTGCCGCCATACGGGATCACGTCTTCGCCGGGAAAGGCGCTGGTCGTGATCTCCTGAAGAATGAAGAAGTCCATCTCGGCGGCCGCCGCCGCGGTCCAGAATCGAAACTGATGTCCGGCCGTACGAAGCGTCGTCCGATCGGTCCCGCGAATCGTGTTGGCGAGGGTGACGGTCACGGGTTCGCCGGGACTGGCGTCTCTGATCGGGTCGAGGGTGACCGTGCGGCCATCCTCGGAGAACGAAAACGCTCCCCGAAGAGAACCGGCGCCGCGGCTGAACGCGTGGAAGGACCTGACATCGATCGAGTCGGGGTCGATCGCTCGATCGAACGTGACGCTGATGCTCCCGTCCGTCGGCGCATCGAGGACCGCTCGAACCGGTGATGTCTCGACGACCGAGAGGGTTCCTTCCAGAAAGGTGGAGGCGGCGGCCGGCATGGCGGCGAGAAGGGAGACGAGGAAGAGTGCAGGTGATCTCACGAGAGGCTCCGTGGAACGCGCGCTCGGCATGGAGATGCCGCAGAAGGATGACCCCGGACACGGAGATCATCCATGTTCTTTGATCCGCTCAGGAGCGATCAGGTTCCTTCGAATCAGGATTCCGAGCGTCCGAGAAGGCGGAAATCCGCGTCAGGCGGTCTTTGGGGAATTTTCGAGTCGTCGAGCCGTGGCGACCAGGGTCTGGGTGTGGCATGCCACGCAAGGGCCATACTCGGCCAGAAGGAGGCTGCGAGCCGCCTTCAGGTGTTCGGCGCTCGGCAGGGGACCATCCTCGATCGATGCCTCGGCATCCGTCGGAAGACCATTGCAGGACATGCCGACGCCCGCGGAGGGCAGATCGATTTCGACCATGGGTCGGTCGGGCGGTCGGAGTCTGGTCGGCATGACTTCTTGCATCGGCGAAAACAGGTCGCGAGCGTTCAAGCATCGCGCATGATTTTGGTTGGTGCTCTTCTCAAAGGTGTCCGGAACGATCGAATCATCCTTTTCGACGTGGCGGTCCTCGGGGTCAGAGCGACAGAGGTTCCTCGAGAACATCGCACAAGCGATCGATTTCGGACAGGGTGTTGTAATGCACTGCGGAGATTCGGACCACTCCCGACTCGACCGGAATTCCCATTTGTTCGCAGAGCCGATGGGCGTACATGTGTCCGTGGCGGATGCCGATTCCTGCAGAATGGGCGATTTCGACGATACGTCGCGGATCGAGGGAGTCATGGACCATCGACACCGTTGAAACACGGAGAGCGATGTCTGCGGAGTCGGGTCCGATGATTTTCACGGAATCATGTGCACCGAGTCTTTCCAGGAGCCTCTTCTGGACCGGCGCTTCCAAGGCGGCCATCGTGTCGAAGGCTTGCCGGACGACGTCGAAGTCGCAGGTTTCCGCGTCCGCGGCGGCCGGGCGTTCGTCACCGGCCAGGAACGCGAGGAGGTTCGGAAGTGCGCAGAGGCCGGCGCATCCTTCATGGCTGACTCCGCCGAGTTCGAACTTGTAGGGGATCTCGTCCGCCGGAATGAAGAAGTGATTCGGACCCTCGAGTTCGGCGATCGCTTCGTGTCGAGCGAAGAGCCCACCCATGTGAGGTCCGTAGACCTTGTACGTGCTCCAGGCGTAGAAGTCGACGTCCCAGGCACGAACATCGATCGCCCGATGCGGGGCATAGGCGACGCCATCGACGACGACGCGTCCGCCCGCCGCATGGACCATGGCGGTGGCGGCCTGAACGTCCACGATCTCCCCGAGGAGGTTGGAGACGTGTGGAAAGGCGACGATCCGGGTTCGTTCGGAGAGAACGGTTTCGAGGTCCTTCAGATCAAGTGATCCGGTTTCGGGGTTCACTCGCCACCATCGGATCACGGCGCCCTGTCGTTCGAGTTCGACCCAGCAACCGATGTTCGCCTCATGGCCCTGTTCGCAGACCACGATCTCGTCGCCGGGGCGGATCGTTCGAGCGATGCTGTGTGCAAGAACGTGCATCAGGCTGGTGCAGCTCGAACCGAGGATGACTCGGCCGATTCCTTCGCCGTTCACGAATCGGTCCATGAACCGGTGTGCTCGTTCGACGGTGGCAGTCGCGCGATTGCTCGCGGGGTAACCAGCGCCGAGTTGAACGTAGTCGTCGAGAAGGTGAGCGCGGATCGCATCCGCCACTTGTACGGGGACCTGCGAGCCGCCGGCGTTCTCCAGCAGCACGGTCCCTCGGGCGAGCGCCGGGAACTGCGAGCGGAGTGCATCGATGTCGGGGGTGTGCGGCATGCTTGTTCTTTCGATCAGGTGGCGGGATTCGTTTCAAGGGGGTCGATGGAAATCAGGAGTCAGTCTTTCTTCCCGCCACCGAAGAGATCACCCAGGCCATTGCCGATCACGTCGCCGAGGCCCTTCTGAAGGTCTTCAGGGATGGTGATTCCCGTCTCTTCCTCGAGTTTCTTGAGGCCTCGGCCGAGTTGCACGTCCGCCTCTTCCCGGGCGCGGGAGGCGAGTGCGTCCGCGCCGGCGGCCTTCAACGCGTCCGCGAGCCGAGCGTCGTCGATCAGAATGGAGGGATCTTCGAGTCTGCCCAGGACATCGATTCGGATGGGAAGTTCACGGATCGTCGCCTGTTCTCCACCGATGCTGATCGTGGAATCCCGGAGCACGACGTCGAGGGGCGCCGCGATTCTCACCTTCGGTCGGAGCATGAACACGCCGGACATCGCGGCGTCGATCGTGCCGCCTCGGAACGCCGGGGGATCCGACTTGACCAGTTGATTCACGATGCGGCCCGCTTCCATTCGTCGAACGGCGAAGTCGAATCTGTTCTCGGTCGGCGTCGATGAGAGCCTGCCGAGGCGGATCACCAGGTCCAAGGACTCGTCGCTCGAGGCAAGCGAGAGCGACGGAGGTTCCTCGACCAGCAGTGGTTGGGTCGAGAACGACTCCAACACGATGTCGTACGTGGGTGTTGCGGCATCGAGACGTCGTCCCCGGCGAAGCCCGGAGGCTTCGATTCGTCGCACCAGCAGGGTCGGTGTCTCGTCGATGAGGTGCGTGGCTCGAACCCCGGCGTACCCATGCAGATCGACCTGTTCTCGCAACCACGCTTCAAAGGACGGCGAATCGGGTCCCTGGATCTTCCCCTCGGCGGTGTCGTCGCCGTCGGCCTGATCGGGTATTCGGTTCGCGAGTTCTTCGATGCCTCGACGGATCTGTTCCAGCCGCTCACGCCAATCACGGGCGTTCTTGAGGTAGTCCCCGAGTCGGCCGCCGGGGAGCGATTCTTCATCCAGGATCTCCTCTTCCGGCCTCGTCTCGATCTTGCCGTCGTCACCGGGATCGATGAAGACCACGCCGGGAGTGGTTCGGACTTCGTCGTTCAGGGCATCGACCACAAGGACGAGATCGACACTGAGTCGGCGACGAAGAATATCCGCAAGGTCGAGATCCGCAGTGATCATCGCGGCCTGAAGCAGGTTTCGATCGAGATTCGAGGTGTCACAGACCTGGAGATCCCGGACCTCGGCCCGGCCATCGAGCCAGCGAATCTCGACGGCCCCGACGTCGACGGTCGATCCGTTGAGCCGAGTCAGTTGCGACTGAAGGAGGCCGCGTGCCATCTCGCCGGAGAATGACCACATGCCCAACGCGATCAGGCCGATGAGGGTCACCACGACGGCGAGTCCGCTGACTCGGATCGGTGAGCCGCGTCGATCCGCGATCGCACTGAACCCACCTTTGGGAATTCCACCGAAGAGGATCCAGGCGGCCAACCGGGTGCTTCTTCGGGCGGTGATCGCCTTCACTGCATCGCGATCGCTCTCCAGAGATGCCAGAGTCTGCCGAAGGCGGATGACGGCTCGGCCCACGATCAGGCCCAGTAGGACCCCCGTGACCAGGCCGAGCACCAGCCCGCCGACCGCGAAGTAACTCTCGAATCCCATCCAGGCGGTCACCGGCCCGTTGGCGAGCGCACGCACGATGGGTTCCGTCGGGCCGTCGATGAGCACCCGTCCGATCCAGAAGGCGAGGGGCGCCAGTGCGATCGAGAGCAGCTTCGTCCCGGCAGCGACGAGGCCCGCCAGAAAGATGTTCGCATGGAGGACGAGCAACAGGAACATGACGAGGATGCCCGGCACCAACCCCGATCCGGCGATCGGTAGAAAGCCCAGGAGGGACCCCAGAAGGCACGCCAGCATGATCTGTGTGGGGGTCGCGACGCCGATCATGGTCTTGAGAAAACGTCGGATCGTGAGCATCATCGGGTCCTCCGGAGTTGCACGGTACACGCCGCGGTCGTGACTCGCGGCGCGGTACGCTCTCCGCGGAGTCATCCACCAGAGTCTCAAGACCACCACCTATCGCCGTTTCGAAGGAATCCAAGATGAAGAGCCGCCGATCCGCACGGAATCACCTGATGTCGACGCTCGTTCGGTGGGGCGTGCTCCTTGGTTTGTCGCTCTCGATCGGATGCTCGTCGCAGGATCCGGCGGGCCTTCGTTTGACGCTCCGAGAGGATGGAAAGGGTTCGATCGCGGTGGCGGCGTTGACCTTGCCGGCGATGGCGTCGGTCGAGCAACGCGACACGACCGGAGTCGATTGGGATCTCGCGGCGAAGTTGACGTTCACGACCGGAGCCTTCGACTCGCTCGATGCGGTCGCGTTCGAAGACCTCGAAGTCGACTCCGTGGAGTTCACCGACCCGGGTGGGACGATTCGAATCAGTATTCCCCGTGGACCCGATGCGAAGTGGTACAAGACGATCCATGCATCGGCCAAGGATCGAGGGCGTTTGCAGAAGGCCCTCGATGGCGCGATCGATCAGATCGAGATCCATGAGAACGTGACGATCGCCGTGGAGGTCGAGAAGGCACGAGTCGCGGCCAGCCTGGTCCGAACCGTGCCTCAGGTGACGGTGAGCGAGAAGCGAGGAGTGGTCTCCGTGGTGATACCGCTCGAAGTTCTCGAAGCACCCGGGTCACCCATGATCTTGGTGATCAACTGGGAAGCGATGGCCGCCAAGAAGTGAGGGTGTTGATCCAGCTCCCTTGATCCGGACGGGTCAGGGTGCCGTCGGCACGAGGTCGATCACGTTCACCGGCGGTCCGGGCAGCAGCGGCGACGGTGTTCCCGCAGCCCAGGCGGCGTGACGATCCGCGAAGTGCGGCGATCGCGGGTCGCCGGATTGTCCTCCCGGCACGGTGAGGATCGCCTTCGATCGATCCGACGGCGACACGATCATTCGGGCCGAAGCACCGAACGATCCGCTCTGCACCCGCACCGCGCCCCAATGTCCCGCCTGCGGCACCGAAGGAAGATCGAAGCGGTCGCCGATCAGCGGATTGACCGCGCCGAGGGGATTCGGGAACACGCCCCGATTCCGTTCCGACCACGGCGTGTCCGGATCCTCGACGTACGCGTCGATCGCTTTCGCCGCCGCGTCACGAAGCAACTGATCCCAGGAATCGAGATCGCCGGGGAGCAGGGAAGGGAAGCGACGTTCCAGCGTGGCGAGACAGATGTTGTTGCCGATCGCGGAAGCGGCCGTCCGTCGTCTCGACTCGTCGATGTCGGCTTCCGACGTCACGCGGTCGAAGATCGCCGTCCGGGTTCGTCGAATCGCCGCGCGACGAAATGCTTCGATCACGGGTACCGCGAGGCTCTCGGCGGTGGCGGAGCCGTCCCAGGCGCGGACGATCTCGAGGGTGGCGTCGCGATCAGGCTCGACGGGCATCGACTCGAGCGTTTCGATCAGGAGCCGTCGGTAGGGGACGAATCGCTGGATCGTCTCGTCGAGCTGGATCGCGAGCAGATCGAGTTCGGAGGCCGGTTGCGTCGCCGCCAGGTCCTGCCGGATCCGCCAGGCGCGACCGCCGTCGGCCCAGTTGCTGCCGAGCCTCGCGGCGGATTCGAGCGGAACGAGCCGGTTGTTCGCGGTGAAGAGGAAACCCGACTCGGGATCGACCACCCGAGGGCGATCGGTTTCGGGCAGCGGACCGAACCAGCCGGTGGTCGCGTCGTGGGTCACGGGGCTTCGCCCGTCGTAGCCACGGCGATCGGGAAGCCAGCCGCTCAACGTCCAACCGATGCGACCGTCCCGATCGGCGACCAGAACGTTCTGCGATGGGCCGTACCATCGGGCGGCCACGTCGAGTGCCGACTCCACATCGTCGACGCCACCGAGGTCGACGAGTCCGAGATTCACGGCGCCGGGCTGGTCGGAGACCCGAAGAAGACTCACCGGTCGATCCGACCAGGGTGTGTTCTCCAGCACCGGTCCCCATCGCGTCCATCGACTCTCGATGACGACGGGATCGGCCCCGCGAACGGTGATCTCGACCTTCCGTACGTCGAACGCCTCCCATCCTTCCGGGACCCGGTATCGACCGGAATCTTCGGGATCGACGTCGATCAGCACCAGGTCCTCGAAGTCACCGGTGGTGTTGGTCAGTCCCCAGGCGATCGACTCGGTCGATCCGATCGGGAATCCCGGTACGCCCGGGATCGTGATGCCGACCAGCTCGATCTGGTCCCAGGCGAGCGCGGCGGGGTACCAGATACCCGGGGTCGAGTACCGAAGGTGTGGATCGTTCGCGAGAATCGCGCGCCCATCGGACGTCCGCGTTCCCGCGACCGCGAAACTGTTCGATCCGGGTCGAAGATCGGGGGCCGGCGGGTCGGCGAGCCACGCCTGCCCGTCGTCGGGTGCGGGCTTTCCGGTGGCGGGAGGGTCGGGAATGAACTCCGCGTCGGTCGGATCGATCAGCAGGGCGTCCCAGCGGCCCTGCACGCTCAGGAGCCAGGCGGCGACCTCCGCGGGAACCGTTTCCCGAAGCAGTCCGACGTTCGGTTCACGGTTCGCCGACCGCTGCAGGGTGTCGAAGAGGGCGAGCATCACGAGCACCGAGTCCGATGGACGCCACGCTTCGGGGCGGATGTTCAGCAGTCGGTATTCGGCGGGCGGAGGATCCATCGTCGCGACCGCGGCATTCACGCCCCGGGTGTAGTGCTCGAGCAACGAACGCTCGTCGGCGGGAAGCTCGGTGACGATCCGTTCGGCGATCGCGCGGCGTCGTCGGAGCGCCGGCGTTCGATCGGCGCCCACCATCGCCGGACCGATGAGGGCGGCGAGTTCGCCCGCCACGCTTCTCCGGGTCAGGTCCATCTGGACGAGTCGATCCCGGGCATGCATGAACCCGAGTGCCGCATATGCGTCGTTCCGGTGGTCGGCGTGGATCGACGGCATCCCCAGTGCGTCCAGATCGATGCGAACCGCGTCGGCGAGGCCGACGACGGGGACGGCTTCGGAGATGGTCGCCTTCGATGGGTCGACGGGGACGCCAGCATCGAGCGTCAGGATGAGGAGGAGTGCGGAAAGGCCGGCGAGCGGGATCGACATGAAAATTGCCCTGAAGTGTTCGGCGAAGGTCGCTCCCGGCACCGTAGCATGCGGATATGCCTCAGCATCGAAACAACACGGCATCTCCCTCCTCCCTGCGACCGGTCCGGTCTTTCATCGGCGGCCCGCTCGGAATGGTCCCGGCTCAACTGGCGATTCCGGCCTTGCTGGCAGGAATGGTGCTGGCTCAAGGGTGTCGTCAGGACCCGCCTCCGCCGCCCTCCGGCGATCAGAATTCTCTCGAGAAACCCGTGGCACCAGTCGAGGCCTCCGACGAGTCGGAAACTTCCGCATCAAGACTCGTGATCACCGGGACCACGGTCCTGACCGACTTCGCGATGGGTTCTTCCGGCCTGTGGGAATCCATGGTGCTCGAGGAGTCAACGGTGGTCATTCAGGATGGCCGTGTTTCCGGGATCGTTCCCTCCAAGAACTTCGTCTTGTTTCCCTCCGACGTCGTGGTCACCGGCCGTGGCCGATTCGTCATGGCGGCGCCGTTGGTCGTGGGCGGCGGTGATGGAGCCGAGGTCGGTGCCTGGTTGGAAGGCGGACGGATGATCGACGGATTGCTCTCCGGCATCGGAGGAGTGATCGTGCCGAGAGAGTTCGTCGAATCACGCGATGGACGTTGTCTCACCGCGCGGACCCGGGATCGGGAGATCGCCGCTTCCGACCTTCTTCCGCTCGCGGAGGGTGACACGGTGCCTCCAGACGATCTCCTGACGCTTCCGATCTCGGGCCGACTGATCGACACCTACGCGTCGGCGTTGAGTGAGCGGGTCAATGCCGGAGAGGATCACATCGGCCTGCTCGCGACCCTCACCAGTCTGCCAGCGGCCGCCATCGGGCGCCCTTCTCTGGGTCTGGTCGAACAGGGGTCTTCCGCCAAGCTCCTGGTGTTGGACTCGAATCCCATCGACGACCCTCGGGCGGTGTTCGAACCCTTCGCGGTCGTGGTCGGTGATCGAATCCTCCGCCGGTCGGAACTGCTGGTGCTTCGTGAGGCATCCGATCGAGGCGCGGACATGCGACGCCAGATCGCGGCGGAAGAACCTGAGGGTGAGTGGTCACCTCCCCTGCGACGCTGGCTCAGCAGCACACAGGGGCAGGTCTACGGCGGATCCGTCGCGGCCGGTGAAGCCGGTGATGTGAAGTTCGCCACGCGGACCGGACAGCCTCGGTTCGACCGGACCGTCGGATCTCTGGTGCGGAGTCCTTCGGCGGGTCGACCGAATCTCGACCTCACCTACACCGGTCCCCCGGAATCGTTCCGAATCACGACGACGCCCGACGCGGATGGTCTTGCCGTCGATCTTCAAATCGTCGATCGGCCTCGGATGACCCCCGGTTCGCCGGGACCGAATGGCGTTCCCATCGTCGACCTCGCCCTCGACCTGGATGTACGTCGTGATGCGATGATGGCATCCACCGGTGTCTACGAGTTCGACGCTCAGGAACTGCTCTACGGCAGTGGTCCGATCGGACTCGGGCCCCGTCGATTCCGGTTGACGCCGATCGATCCCGATTCCTGCCCCCCGTGTTTCGAGGGATTCGAGCGGGTGTGGAATCTGGAGATCTTCGATCTCGATTCAACGCCGCCGACGGTCGCCGGTGTCGCGACGGTCGCGTTTCGCGCCGGAGCACCGGCACGAGTCCGGTTTGAAGTGGGGATCGACCCGATCTGGCTCGACGAGACACCGTCGGTCGGACGAGCCCCGTTGAACTGAATCCATCAGGGCCGAGTCTTCGGTCCATCGCCGATGCGTCGCATGAGCCGCTCGATGATGTCCGCGACCTCGTCGGGCTTCTCGACCATCGTCGAATGTCCGGCGTTCTCGATGATGGTGCTGTTCGCCGAGGGGATCGCATTCTGCCAGCACTCGACGGCCGACGGATGAATGATGCGGTCGTCGGCGCCCCAGATGATCTCCGTGGGACATGCGACGTCACGAAAACGATCGGCGTTTCCGAGCATCAGATCCTCGAGATTGCGAAGGATGATCTCGTGGTCTTCGGCGTGACACGCCGCTTCGGCAGCGACGATCCGCTTCATGAATCGCGGCATCCACGGCGGTCTCGTGAAGTTCAGTGCATAGACCCGCTCGAACGACTCGAGGGAATCGACGCGAAGCAGGTGTTCGTCTCGTTTCGCCGCGGCGAACACCTCGGTGTCGATCGGCGGTTCGATGCCCGCCGGTCCGATGACCACCAGTCCCGCCACCGAGGATGGTCGTGATGCCGCATAGCCACCGGCGATGGCTCCGCCCATGCTCGAACCGACGAGCACCGGACGGTCGAGCGGCAAGGCCGCGATGAGATCGTCGATCGCGGAAAGGAGGAATTCGAAGTCGATGGATGCCGGATCATGATCCGGATGCAGACCGAACCCGGGAAGGTCCGGAACGATCACGTGATGTCGCCGGACGAGTCGTCTCGCCAGCTGGAGCATGGTCAGTCCATCGACGCCGAATCCGTGTACGAGCAGGATCGGTGGAGTCTGGCCGATCGCCCCGCCTTCGAAACGAGGCCAACCAAGATCGGAGTGATGCCGAAGACCGGTCAATCTGGCGGCACCGGTCGCAAGGCGTCGGAGAACGCGACCTCCGAAGGTCGCAGGCTGATGATGAGGGCGGTTCGCGTCGGCGTTCATGACAATCCGATTCGGATCCGGGCGGGAGCGATTTCAAGGGACTCAAAGCGTCGGATGCAGTTTCGCGACGTCGCACCGTCGTTCGAGCTCACGTCCAAGTCGGCAGATCGTCCCTTCGTCGAACAGTCGTCCGATCAGGGTGAAGCCGTGTGGACGCCCCTCGTCGAAGACGACCGGTTGGACCAGCGCCGGATGGCCGGTCGCATTGGTGATCAGAAGGAGATTGGCCGCGAATGCGGGGGTGGCGAGCGCATCGACGGTGTCCATGATTCCGGCCATGGCATCCATCACCTGCCGGCGAACACGCTCGGCCTGCACCGCTTCGATCGCCGGGATGAACCAGCTTCGTCTGAACGTGTTCGGCCAGGCCTGGCGCGACTGCCAGACCAGCGAATCGTCATCGCCGCTGCGGGTCAGTGATTCGAAGGCCGCGGCGGCTTCGGCATACAACGAGATCAGAAGTGAATCGTACGGAAGGTCGGGGAGTTCGACCTCGACGAGTTCACAGCCGGCATCACGGAGATGTTCGAGTGCCGCACGGTCGGCGGGATTCGCGCTCTCGTACCAGGCCGGGTTCCAACCGATCCGAAGTCCCTCGACGCCCTGAGTCGCGTCGTCGGCGAACGGCACACCGACGCTCGACGCGTCTCGGGTGTCGAGGCCGTTGATGGTGGCGAGCACGAGTGCGGTGTCGCTCACGCTTCGGCAGATCGGTCCGATCTTGTCGAGGGACCAGCAGAGGCTCATGGCGCCCGCTCGGGAGACTCGTCCGAAGGTCGGACGCAGTCCGGTGGCACCACAGACCATCGCCGGAGAGATGATCGATCCCAGAGTTTCGGTCCCGAGGCCGAATGCCATGAGGCCGCCGACCGTACCACTCGCACTGCCCGCGCTTGATCCGCTGGAACCCTGCTTCAGATTCCAGGGATTGTTGGTTCGTCCGCCGAACCAGATGTCGCCGTAGGCCAGCGCGCCGACCGAGGTCTTCCCCAGCATCACGGCGCCGGCATCGTCGAGCTTCTCGATCACCGTGGCCGTCGTCCTGCCGATCCGGTCCTTGAACGGGGTGGCCCCCCAGGTCGCTCGGACCTCCGCGACGTCGAGGATGTCCTTGGCGCCGTAGGGAATTCCCTGCAGCGGGCCTCGGTCCCGGCCCTGTTTCCGTTCCGCGTCTGCGCGGCGTGCCTGCTCGATCGCGCGGTCGCCGGTGACGGTGATCATGCATTCCAGTTTTGGATCGAGCCGGTCGATGCGTTCGAGGTAGATCCGGGTGAGTCTCTCGCTGGTGAGTTCGCCTCGCCTCATCCACGTGCAGAGATCTCCCACGGTCGAGAAGGCGATCACCTCGTCGTCGTCGGGAAGCGATCCGGGGTTCGCCGCGACCAGCTCGGGATTGCCCGTCGAGGTCACGGGATCGAGTGCTCGATTCGGAGGCATCGCGCGGAAGACCGTGGCCGGGGCCAGTTCGTTCGGCATGGCGCCGGCATCGACCCGCGCCGCGAAGATCGCCATCTGCTCTCCGACCGTCGCCGCGACCGTCGCCCGTTCCTCTTCCGTGAATCGGATTCCCGCGAGACGTTCGGCCGCCGCGATGATCGCCGGCGTGATGTTCGCGTCATCCGGTCCGCCCGGCCAGGCATTCGGCTCAGATTCTTCCTGTGGATCGATGGCTCGACTTGCCGGTGCGGTCGTGGTCGCCGCCGCGAGCGGCAGTGCCGCGAGCGTGGCGGTGGAGATGAGGAGTCTGCGACGGTCGGGGTCGTGGTTGCTCATGTCTCCAGACTACCGAGGAGTCGAAGAGAGCCAGAGCCGAAGACGTCAGACCGGCGTCTTGAAGCCCATGGCCCGTACCACGCACCAACCGCTCCAGCCCTCGAAAGCCATGAAACCGCCGCCGATCAGCAAGCAGGCCCCGACGATGGCCGGAATGCCTTCAAGACCTCCGAAGACGAGGGTCAGCAATCCGGCGACGAGGCAGGAGAGTCCTGAAAGGAGTCGAATGGCCTTGCCTCGGGCATCGATGTTGCATTTCATTCCCAAAGCCTATCCGTTGGCGTCGCGGTGGTCCTGCGCGAAGGTCCGCAGCGCCTCCAGATCCTCGACGCCCTCCGGGTAGCTGGGATCGAGCTTTTCGAGGGTCTCGCGGATCAACTGCGACACGAGGACGTTGCGAACCCACTTGCGGTCGGCGGGGATCACGTACCAGGGCGCCTGCTTAGTCGAGCAGCGCTCCAGCATGTCCTCGTAGGCCTCCCGGTACTTCGGCCAGTCGGCACGGGCGGTGAAGTCGGACGGGCTCAGCTTCCAGTTCTTGCGTGGATCGTCGATCCGGGCGTTCAGGCGTTCGAACTGCTCGTCCCGAGAGATGTGCAGGAAGCACTTCACGACCGAGGTCCCCTCGTCGTGCAGCATTCGTTCGAAGTCGTTGATGTGGTCGTAGCGACGCTTCCACACCGACTTCTCGACGAGCTTCGCCACCCGCGCCACGAGGACGTCCTCGTAGTGGGATCGATTGAAGATCCCGATCCGTCCCCGACGGGGGGTGCGGGCGTGGGCGCGCCAGAGGTAGTCCTGGGCGATCTCGTGCGGCCCGGGGACGCCGAACTGGTGGATCTCGAAGGCGGCGGGGTTCACGCCGGTGAAGACCTTCCGGATCGTGCCGTCCTTGCCGGCGGTGTCCATGCCCTGGAGCACCAGCAGGATTGATCGTCGACCTTCCGCCCAGAGGCGTGCCTGCAGTTCGTCGATCCGTTCGACGTTCGAGGCGAGCAGCGATTCGCCATCCGCCTTCGAGTCGAGCCCCGCATCCTCCCGGCTGGGAATCTTCGAGAGGTCGGGTCGGTCTTCCGGCTTTACCCGGTACCGGTTCAGATCGATCATGCCAGCTGCTCCAACGCCGCGGATCGGCAGGCGGATTCAGAATTCGGCGTGGCCTCGCGTACGCGGGAACGGAATGACGTCGCGGATGTTCGCCATGCCGGTCGCGTAGGAGATCAGTCGTTCGAAGCCGAGGCCGAAGCCTGCATGAGGGACGGACCCGTAACGGCGCAGATCCCGGTACCACCAGTAGTCCTCTTTCGGGAGGTCCATCTCGTCGAGACGGGTGTCCAGCACGTCGAGCCGTTCTTCCCGTTGGCTTCCCCCGATGATCTCGCCGATGCCGGGTGCCAGCACGTCCATCGCCGCGACGGTCTTGCCGTCGTCGTTCATTCGCATGTAGAACGCCTTGATGTCCTTCGGGTAGTTCATGAGCACGACCGGCTTCCCGACGATCTCTTCGGTCAGGTATCGCTCGTGTTCGCTATGCAGGTCGGTACCCCAGGACACGGGAAACTCGAACTTCTCGCCCTTGGCGATCGCGGACTCGAGTGCCTTGATCGCATCACCGTAGTCCATTCGTTCAAAGGGGCTTTCGACGAAGTTCTCGAGTCGAGCGATGCAGGTCGGTTCGATGCGCTCGTTGAAGAACGCGAGGTCGTCACCGCGTTGATCCAGAAGCGTTCGGAAACAGTGTTTCAGAAGGCCTTCCGCGAGATCCGCGTCATCCGCGAGATCCGCGAATGCGATCTCCGGCTCGATCATCCAGAACTCCGCGAGATGCCGGGTGGTGTTGCTGTTCTCGGCGCGGAAGGTCGGCCCGAAGGTGTAGACCTTGGAGAGCGCGAGGCACCAGCACTCGACGGCGAGTTGTCCGGAAACGGTCAGGTGCGATTCTCGGCCGAAGAAGTCCTGGGAGAAATCGATGGCGCCGGCTTCGTCACGAGGCAGGTTCTCAAGGTCGAGGGTCGAGACTCGGAACAACTCTCCGGCGCCTTCACAGTCGTTGGCCGTGATGATGGGCGTGTGGATCCACTGGAATCCATCCTGCTGGAAGAATTCATGGACCGCCATGGCGAGACAGTTCCGGACTCTGGCGACGGCACCGAAGGTGTTGGTGCGGGGCCGAAGGTGGGCGACTTCACGGAGGTACTCGAAGCTGTGCTGCTTCGGTGAGATCGGATAGGTGTCGGGATCCTCCACCAGCCCGATCGCGGTGATCCGCGTCGCCTTGATCTCGATCGCCTGGCCCTTGCCACGACTCTCGACGACATCACCCTCGATCTCGACGGACGATCCCGACGTGAGCTTCAGGACATCCGACTCGTAATTCTCCAACTCTCCCGGCGCGACGATCTGCATCGTGGCGAAGCAGGAGCCGTCCGAAACCTGAAGAAAGCTCAGCCCTCCTTTGGAGTCCCGGCGGGTCCGGACCCAGCCTTGGAGTCGCACGGAGTTCCCAAGATGACTTTCCGAGTTGGCGAGGAGTTGGGCGATGGAGTTCGCGGGCATGACCGGGGCATTCCTGACTGGGATGATTTCAGTGCCGTTTCGGGCCTGAAATGGAGTCGTGGACGGGACGAAGCGTGGACGGAGATCCTGGCCGATGGCCCGGAGAACTGGCAAGGTATGCGGAAGCGGCCTCCACCGGCGAGAAGCCGGGCCGGGAGCGTGCCAGTTTGGCAGCGATCAGCCTCCGATTCCGACCGGTTGGGCATCCCGGCAGATGATCGATCTGGATGCACCGATGCTGGGAGAACCCCCCTCGATTCAAGTGACGGTCAGGAATCGCCGTTTCGGGCTCGAACGGGGCCGTCACACCGCCCTCGAACTCGATTCTTCGGGATCTGCGTCTGGGCAACAGATTCGCCTTCTCCGGCGGCGGTTCGGCACGCCGGTTGTTCCCTCTTCAAGACACCATGGACTCCGTTGGCACGCCATTCTCGTCCACACGCGCTTCAGCGGCACCCCGCCGATTGAACCTGCTGTTCTCCGCCACTTGGCGAGAGGGTGGACCGACGACGGAACTGCCCCGGTTGCTGGACCCCCTCGGGGTTCGATGCCTGGAGGCCAGATGCGGCCGAGATGCCGCCAGACTGGTCGAGCAGGAGGAAATCCACATCGCGCTGATCGACCTCGAACTCCCCATGGAGGCCGATGGCGACAAGCGCGGGGCGGGCGAGAAGGTGCTTCAGATCCTTCGCAGAGTGGATCCAGCCCCTCCGGTCGTCCTCGTCCGTCCGGCTCAACCGAGCCGGCGTGAGAGCGTCCGTGGTCTCAACGACGCCCTTCGAGAGGGTGTCTTCGCCGTACTCGACCGCCCTTTGGGCATCGAGACCATGCTCGAAACCCTCCGCCGGGTGGTCCGGCGGCATTATTCGGATCAATGGCCGGTCGCCTGACCATGAGGCACCCTACGCGGGTGCGGCAGTCGAACCACCATCCGCCCGGCGTCGGACCGGGCAAGTCCATTTCCTGTTTTTCCTTCGGAGTGAAGAACCCATGAACGTGCGACCGCTCGGCGACAAACTCATCGTCCGGCGTGAAGAGGCCGCGACCAAGACGGAGTCCGGAATCTTCCTGCCGGAATCCGCCAAGGACAAGCCCAAGACCGGCAAGGTCATTGCGCTTGGCAGCGGCAATCTGAACAAGGACACCGGTGAATATCTTTCGTTCACCGTGAAGAAGGGCGACGCCGTCATCTTCAGTTCCTATGCCGGTACCGAAATCAAGATCGACGGTCAGGACTACCTGATCATGACCGAGGACGACATCCTCGGAATCATCGACTGACGCTCTGCGTCGATGCGGGATGGTCCCGCGAGGAGTGGAATCCGTGAATGCCGATCAGCTTCGAAAAGCGTTCTCCAACCTGAACGGTCGGGACCTTCGAATCGAATTCGAAAGTGCCGAAACGCTTCTGGTTCGAAATGCCTTGCTGATCCCCTCCGAGCAGGACGACCTGCTCAAGGTCACCGACGGTTCGCACGAGTACATCATCGAATGCGAACGGGTCGCCTGGGTCGAGATCGGCTGACGAACCCGAGTGAGAAACCCCTCGTCGCCGGCGTCGAAAGCCGGGACGAATTTGAATGCAAGGAACAACCATGGCTGCCAAGCAGATTGCCTACGACAACGATGCCCGCGAACAGATTCTCCGTGGGATTCAGAAACTCGCCAAGGCCGTGAAGGTCACCCTCGGCCCCTCGGGACGCGTCGTCATCCTCGAGAAGTCGTTCGGTGCACCGACGGTCACCAAGGACGGCGTCAGTGTCGCCAAGGAGATCGAACTCGCCGATCCCTATGAGAACATGGGCGCCCAGATGGTCAAGGAAGTCGCCAGCAAGTCCAGCAAGGACGCCGGCGACGGAACCACCACCGCCACCATCTACGCCGAGGCGATCTTCAAGGAAGGCCTGAAGAACATCACCGCCGGTGCCAACGCCAATGCGGTCAAGCGAGGTATCGAGAAGGCGGTCGACGCGATCGTCGCCGAGCTCTCCTCGATGTCCAAGCCCGTCAGTGATTCGACCGAGATCGCTCAGGTCGGTGCCTGTTCCGCCAATCAGGACCAGACCATCGGCAAGATCATCGCCGAGGCGATGGACAAGGTCGGCAAGGACGGCGTCATCACCGTCGAGGAAGGCAAGAGCCTCGAGACCGAAGTCGAGCTTCTCGAAGGAATGCAGTTCGACAAGGGCTACCTCAGCCCTCACTTCGTCACCGACCCCGCGGACATGGAATGCGTGCTCGAAGACTGCTACGTCCTCATTCACGAGAAGAAGGTCGGATCCGCCAAGGACCTCATCCCCGTGCTCGGCAAGATCGCCGAGAGCGGCAAGAGCGTGCTGATCGTCGCCGAAGACATCGAGGGTGAAGCATTGGCCACGCTCGTGGTCAACAAGCTTCGAGGTGTGATCAAGGTGGCGGCGGTCAAGGCCCCCGGCTTCGGCGATCGTCGCAAGGCGATGCTCGAAGACATCGCGGTTCTCACCGGCGGCACCGCCGTCATGGAAGAACTCGGTATCGACCTTGAGAAGATGCCGGTGACCGATCTTGGTCGAGCCAAGAAGATCACCATCAACAAGGACACGACCACCATCGTCGAGGGTGCCGGCAAGACGTCCGACATCAAGGGCCGGATCGAACTGATCAAGGCTCAGATCGACGCGACTTCGAGCGACTACGACCGAGAGAAGCTCCAGGAGCGACTCGCCAAGCTTGCGGGTGGCGTGGCTCAGATCAACGTCGGTGCCGCGACCGAAGTCGAAATGAAGGAGAAGAAGGCCCGCGTCGAGGACGCCCTTCACTCCTGTCGTGCCGCGGTGGAAGAAGGAATTCTTCCCGGCGGCGGTGTGGCGGTTCTCCGAGCACGTCGCGGAGTCGAGAAGGCTCGCAAGAACGCGTCGGGTGACGAGAAGATCGGTTGCGACATCATCAACCGGGCCATGAGTGCTCCGATCAAGCAGATCGCCAGCAACTGCGGGCTCGACGGGTCGATCGTCGCTCAGAAGGTGGAAGAGAACGACGCGGACGCCTTCGGCTTCAACGCCGCGACGGGCGAATACGGCGATCTCGTGAAGCAGGGCATCATCGTTCCCACCAAGGTGGAGCGAGTCGCCCTTCAGAACGCCGCCAGCATCAGCGGGCTTCTGCTGACGACCGATTGTGCCATCACCGAGATCAAGGAAGACAAGGCCGGAGCTGGAGCCGGAGCCGGAGCCGGCGACGGTATGGAAGGCATGGACTTCTGATCCGAAGACGAACTCGTCGGAAGAGTGGCCGGCGGGTTCAGAGTCAGTGAAATCGACGCCCGGGCGAGAATTCTCGTCCGGGCGTCTTTCTTGCCAGGAGATTCAACATGCCTTTCGGAGGTGGTGGTGGCGGTGGACTGGGAGCGATCGGGATGTTCATCCTGCCGATCTCGATCGCCGCGATGTTCTTCCGGCAGCCATCAGGACCGGTGTCGAAACTGATCAAGGCAGGGGCCGTCGATCCGGAGACCGCCCGGCGGCCGGAGGGAATCGACATTCCACGGCCGTTCATTCTCGAGCCCGCGCTCAAGCGTCGCATCGTCCAACGGACCTCCGATGGGCGGTACTGGGTCGACCTTCCGCGGAATCGTCGGTATCGAATCCAACTCGCGGTCATCGGCGGCGTCGTGGTCTTTGCGCTCGGGGCGGCCGCCTGGGCGCTCTGGCCCCATATCGGCCCACTGCCCGCCGGGAGTGATCGATGACCATCTTCGATCAAGCGATTCCGTCGTGGGTCGGGTGGGTCTGCGTGTGGATGGTGTTCGCGAGCCTCGTGGCATTGATCGCGCAGGGTCGGGACAAGAGGGCGGCTCGAGCCGGACGTCGTAGAACATCGGAGCGAACCCTCCATCTGCTGGAGTTGGTCGGGGGCTGGCCCGGGGCGCTCGTCGGAATGTTCTTGTTTCACCACAAGATCCGGAAGCCGTCCTACTTCCTGGTGACGGCGATCATCATCGCCGCCTGGATCGCGGTCGCGATCTGGTGGTCCGGGGTTCTCTCGAATTCTTCTTAGAGCGTCACGTCTCGGTGGGCGGCCGTCGTGGCCACCGATGGGGTCGAACGACCCGCCGACTACTTGTTACCCATGACGTCCCGACCGAAGAGGCCGTCGGTGGTGAGGACGTGATAACTCGTGTTCACGAGGGTGTCGTAGGAGTACTCGCCGTAGTACCCGTCGGCACCCCATTGCGTGTCGCGGCTCCACAAACCGGTCTGGCACTCGCCGGCGGTGGACGCCTGGCAGAGATTGCAGCTGTTGTTGGCCTCGGCCATCGTCTGAGCCCGGGTGTCACCTTCCATCGCGTCGCTGACGCCGACCATCGCGACGTGACCGTCGAAGAAAAGGGTGACCGGCATCGAGTTGTAGCCCTGATTGAACATCCAGCTCGGATCATCGCCTTCCGAAAAGCCGGGGTTGAAGCCGGTCTCCGTGTTCTGAAGCCAGTGGTGCTCGATCATTCGCGTCTTGAGATCGGGGAATCGGCACTGGCCCGCGGCGGGTGACCTGAAGGCCGCGGGCATCGATCGCGGGTTCCTCCAGCCACAATGGCTGTGAACTTCCGGATTGAACATGGCGGCGCCGCTCCAGACGTAGCTGGACCAGGTGATCTTCGGGTCATTCGGGTCGAGATAGAACTCGCTGGCCTGATCGAAGAAGGGCTCGACTGCCTCAAGGGCGTAGGTGTCCTTGGGGGCCCAGAACACGGGGTCGTAGAAGCGGGAGCCGACGTACGAGTTGAAGGCCTTGCCGTTGGGCGTTCGGAATCCGCCGAACTTGTAGATCGGAACGTTGTAGGAGATCGGCTGATAGATCGTGTGGAAGAAGATGCTCCACGCAAGGGGGTCGCCGGCATACGGCGGGCACAGATCACCGCCGCACCAGGCAGCCCAGGTATCACCGTTCTGATCCGTTCCAGCCACCGCTTGCGCCATGCAGGCCACGGTGCTGTTGTAGAGAACGGGGTCCGCATTCTCCACCAGCCCGATGTCATCGGGAACGGATGTGAATTGTCGGCCACCCCAATCAGCGCCATAAGTGTCGTTGGCGATACCGAGGTTTCGGAGATTTGCCGATGACTGGGTCACCCGCGCGGCATCCCGGGCCTTCCCGATGGCGGGTAGGAGAATGGCGATCAGCAGGGCGATGATCGAAATCACCACCAAGAGCTCGACGATCGTGAAGCCTGGCGATCGGAGTTGGTTGAACTTGGGCGTTGGCATCGGGGTCGGACCTCGTCGTGAGTGGCGAATCAGCATCCTGTGGGTACCCACAGCTGGCCATTCGTTCCCTCAAGATAGACCATCTCCAGCGGCTTCGGAAGCGACGAATGGCGGGTTTTCACGCCGAGACACCGCTCTGGTGCAGGAAGGCGGGTTTCACGTCTGTATAAGTCGGTCGAGCGGGGCCGAACGGCGGAGTATTCAGCTTTTGGAAAAAGAAATCGGGCCGGTCTCTGAGTGGGACCGGCCCGATTGGATTCTGTCTTCGATCCACTTTCGATCTGCAGCCGTGCCGTTGTGGGCTCGACTGCAGATCAGTGGTCGATCACTTCTTGCCAAACACGTCACGGCCGAGAAGGCCATCGGTGGTGAGGATGACGGCGCTGGTATCGACCAGCGTGTCATAGCTGAGGCTGCCGTAGTAACCGTTGGTACCCTTGGGCGTATCACGACTCCAGAGTCCGGTCTGGCAATCGCCATTGCCGTCGCAGTTGCCGCAGACGTCGTTGGCTTCGGCCTGCGTCGTTGCACGAGTGTCGCCTTCCATGAAGTCACTCGTACCGATCATGGCGACGTGACCGTCGAAGAATGCAGTCATGGGCTTCGAGTTGTAGCCATGGTTGAACATCCAGCTCGGGTCGGAGCCACCGAATGACGGGTTCGCGTCGGTCTCGACGTTCTGCAGCCAGTGATGCTCGATCATGCGGACCTTGAGATCCGGGAATCGACACTGACCGATCGAGGGGCTTCGGAATGCACCGGGGAAGTTGTTGCCGTAGGGGCTGGTGTAGCCACAGTGGCTGAGCACTTCCGGGGCCCACATCGCCGCGGGGCTCCAGACGTAACTGGAGTACGCGATGACCTGGCTCGAGGAGTTCTCGGGGCTGTAGGGGTTGAACTCATCGGGGTAGTTGAAGAAGGGCTCCGCGATTCGCAGCGGATAGGTGTCCTTGGGGGCCCAGAACACGGGGTCGTACCAGCGGTCGCCGACGTAGCTGGCGAAAGCCTTGCAGGTGGGGACGCGGAATGAACCGAAGTCGCCACCGCTGAAGCCGTAGGCCTGGAAGACGTAGTAGAAGCAACCGTTCCAGTAACCGGCATCACCGGGGAAGCCGTTGCAGAGGCTGCCAGCACACCACCAGCCCCAGAGGCGTCCGAGGTAGTCGTAGCCGACGAGCTGCTGCGGCATGCAGGCGATCTGGTTGTTGTAATCGACGGGTCCGAGGCCGTTCGCGAAGGCGAGGCCCATGTCGTCAGGAAGCGCGGTGAACTGTCGGTCACCCCAGTCAGCGCCATACGTATCGTTGGCAACCGAGAGGTTTCGAAGGTTCGCGGCGGACTGCGTGACGCGTGCGGCGTCTCGAGCCTTGCCGATGGCCGGCAACAGAATGGCAATGAGCAGTGCGATGATCGAGATCACCACCAGCAGCTCGACAATAGTGAAGCCTGGACGATTCTTTTGCTTCATGATTGAAGACTCCGTTTCTGGCTTGCCCGGTTGCACACCGACAAACACTTCCGTGAAAGTGGAATGGGGACTGTGGAATCAGGCGGAGAAATGTGTGCAATGCCTGATTGTGGAAGCCCGTGTAGTTCAAAAGATACCGGATCTGATGCGAATCTCAACCAGCCAACTGCAAAAGTGGATGATTCGTTCGTTGCCGCGACGACGCTTCGTCCGCCGCTGAGTGTGCATGAGAGACCGATAAAAAGTACCTCAGGTCAAAAGAAGAGTGGAATTTGTCCGAACGGAATGATGTTGCCTCGGAGTCGAGGCGTCGGGAGGCCCAGGGGAGATATGAAGAGGGGGCCTCCGCTCTCCTCATGAGTTCGCTCACGAGCGCGGAAAGTTCCCCGATTCTCGCATCTAAGTGCATATTGGGACGGCACTTTGAGGTTCTCGGGGGTCTGGCCTGCTGGCTGGCGGGGTCACGCGGAGGCCTGTCCGGCTATGTTTCGCCGGATGCCAGAAACCCGCACGTCATCTGATCGCGGACCGAGCCTGGTGGGGACCTGGTCGTTCTCCCTGGCGGCAATCGAGTCGGCATGGAGCATCCTCCTTGGCGGCAACTCGTCCCAGGATGATCGGGCGGCGGGTGATTCCGAGTCGAATTCATGCGTGCTCGATGCGATCGAGGCTGCCTGTCGGCATGCCGATCTCGATCAGGGCGTCGACAGCGTCGGGATCGGGGGGCTTCCGGATTCCAGCGGCCGCATGAGTCTCGATGGAGCCATCATGGAATCCCCAGTCCGATTCGCCGGGGTCGCCGCGCTTCGTCGTCATCTTCATCCGGTTTCCGTGGCCCGTCTGGTGATGGAGCGGACCGAGCACACGTTGCTGTGCGGAGACGACGCCGATGAATTCGCGGACCGCCATGCCGCGACGGCTCGGGATCTGCTCTCGGACGAGGCCAGAGAAGCCTTCGAGAAATGGAAGGCGTCCCGCCGGGATGGCTCCGCCGACCCGATCGATCAGAGCAAGGATGGATCGCTCCTGGGTCTTCGTCCGCTCGACCCTGGCCTTGGCGGCGAATCCGCCGGAAGACTCTTCCGTCCGAACACCGGCCGGGAAGGGGCGGCGCCAGCGGGACATGACACGATCGGCGTGCTCGGTCGCGACGCGGCCGGCAACCTCGCCGCGGGCTGCTCCACCAGCGGACTGCCATTCAAGGTCCCCGGGCGGGTCGGAGATTCGCCGATCGCGGGCCATGGCCTCTTCGTGCAGCCCGAGGTGGGATCCGCCACGGCGACGGGAACCGGCGAGTTGATTTCAGGAATCTGTGCGAGTTTCGTGGCGGTCGAGACGCTCCGCCGGGGAGGGACGCTTCTGGACGCGGTGCGCGAAGTCATGTTGCGGATCGATGAGCTCGGGCCATTGCGGCCGCATCATCAAGTGGCGGTGATCGTGATGGATGCCTTCGGCAACGTCGCCTCCGGCGCCTACCGGCCGGGATTCCTCATCGCGACCCGCGACGAAGGAGGCGGTAGGGTGTCCGGTCCCGATCTGGTCCATCGTCCCGAGGATGACGGACTCCCGGAATCCGCTCGCGACGGTCTGGCGAAGAACGACCGCCAGGAATCAAAGGACGACCCATGAAGCTCTACACCCGAACCGGTGATGATGGAAAGACTGGACTGTTCTCCGGCGATCGAGTCGGCAAGGATCATCCCCGGATCGAGGCCTACGGGACCGTCGATGAGTTGAATGCCTGCATCGGTCTGGCGATCGCCGGAATCGACGGCACCGATGATGCCGCGGCGATGCTTCGTTCGAGCCTCGTGTCGATTCAGTCGCGGTGCTTCGATCTCGGTGCCGATCTCGCCACTCCCGAGGGCGCGAAGAACAGCGACAAGGTCGGCCGAATCGATGACTCGGATGTCGTCGTGCTCGAAGGTTTGATCGACCACTACCAGGCCGCGGCACCGGAGATCCGGTGTTTCGTGCTTCCGGGAGGGTGCGAACTCGCCGCTCGGCTGCACATCGCTCGGACCGTCTGTCGTCGAGCGGAGCGGTTGATGGTGCATCTGAACCATGCCGAGACGGTGACCCCCGAGGCGATTCGCTGGGTGAATCGACTCAGCGATCTGCTCTTCGCGATGAGTCGCGCCGTCAATCACGCGGCCGGGCTCGAGGATGTTCCGTGGGAGCCCAAGGGCGGCGCCTGACGCGGACTCTCAAGAGCGTTTCTTCGACCGCGGCTTTCCGATGGCGCTCGAACCGCCGCTCGAAAGCCCTTTTCGCAACATCCCGATCTTCGAGATCCGCTCCCAGGCGTTCTCGGCATTCCCCGCTCCGAATTCGGTCGTGATCGAACGGCGATTCCAGGCTTTCGCCACGGTGGAGGTCGTTCCGCTTCCGCAGAAAGGATCGAGAACCAGCCCGCCCTCGTTCGAACAGGCCAGGATGATCCGCTCCAGGTAGACCTCGGGAATCTGGTTGTGGTGCTGCGGTCGGCGTTCCTTGTTGTTGCCCTGAATTCGACCCCAGTAGGGGCCGTACCAGACGTCCATCGGTACTCGCATTCCGGCATTGCGGTCCTTGGCCTGGGTTCGCGCGTCGTTGTAGATCGAGGCGCGGTCCGACTGCTAGAGGATGGAGTCCGGGTTCCAGATCCGGTTGTCGGCGTCCTTGGCGAAGTACAAGACGTGAACCTTGCTCATGATGAAAGAGCTGTCGCGATGCTGGCCGAATCGAAAATGCCAGGCGCACCAGTTGATCATCGTGAGACCTCTTCTCTTCAAGTGCATCACGATTTCCGCGGCGGTGTCGTCGGGGATGTTCACCCAGATCGAACCGTTCGGCGCCAGGGCGTCGACGCACACGTCGAGCCAGTCGAATGTGAATCGTTCGTATTCGGCGCGAGGCATGCCGTCGGACCACTCGTCGTAGGGCACGTCCCAGTTGAACGGAGGGTCCGCGAAGATCAGGTCGACCTGGCCGTGGTCGGGCAGATTCGGAATCACGTCCCGGCAATCGCCGACGTAGAGCCGGGTGTCGGGATCATCGGAATGGTGGACGGGTTCGACCGCGGTGTTCGCCGGCACGTGGGGCGCGACTTCATCACCGAGCAGTCGGATGTCGGCCGCCGGCATCCCGGCCGCGGACTCCCGTTGTATCTGAGTCGCTCCGCGGGGGGTCGCATAGCCCCCGGGGCGATCGAATTCGGTGTTCTTCCGTTCGGCCATGCGGCGATGATCGCCGATTCCGTGGCCTCGCGCCACTCTCGAACGGTAAACCACAGAACCCGGAGGATTCCGGGTCGCGGAGCGGCCTGGATGTCAGATGGTGCCGAAGACCCGGTCACCGGCATCGCCCAGCCCGGGAACGATGTACGCAAGATCGTTGAGTCGATCGTCCAGCGCCGCGGCGTGCACCTCGACATCGGGATGATCTTCGATCATTCGCTGCACCCCTTCGGGCGCCGCCACCAGGCAGAGGAATCGGATCGTTCCACAACCTCGCTTCTTCAGGTACCTCACGGCGTAGGTCGCACTTCCCCCGGTCGCGAGCATCGGATCGACCACGAGGACCGGACCGTCGGCGATGTCGGCGGGAAGCTTCTCGTAGTACTCGACGGGCTGATGCGTCTCTTCGTTTCGTTGCACGCCGATGTGGCCGACTCTGGATTCCGGCACGAGCCGGAGCATTCCATCGGTCATGCCGAGGCCCGCGCGGAGGATCGGAACGATGGTGACGGGTGCGGCGAGTTCGGTGGCGTCGCAATCATCGATCGGAGTCCGCACGCGGCAGGCCCTGGTCGGTAGATCTCGAAGCGCCTCATAGGTCATGAGCCCGGCGATTTCGCCGAGCACCCGCCGAAACGTGGGTGGCGGAGTGGTGGCGTCGCGAAGAATGCCCAACTTGTGTCCGATCAGGGGGTGGTCGTGGGTGAGCAGGTTCGGATGACCGGGCGTTCGTCGCATGTGGATTCCCCTTGTTCAGGCGGTCACATTCTCGTCGGCGCACCGATGCCGAGCGTTCCGAGTCCGTCTCGGAGGACGTTCCGAGTGAGTCGGACCAGACGGATCCGGGCGTTTCGCACTCCGTCATCCTCGGCTTTCAGCACCGGGCATGCCGAGTAGAAGGAATTGAATTCGGTGGCGACCCCGTAGAGGTAGCGGCAGAGACGACTGGCTTCAAGCGATTGAGCCGCGGCGTACATGGTGGCCGGGTATCGGAGCAGGAGCAGGGCGAGCCGGCGTTCCTCCGGCGTTTCGACGCGGAATGAAGCGTCGGTGTCCGCGTCGTCGCCCGCCTTCTCGAGCATCGAGCAGAGTCTCGCATGGGCGTATTGAAGGTACGGCCCGGTGTCTCCCTCGAAGGCGATCATGCGGTCGAGGTCGAATACGTAGTCTCTCGCCGAGTCGCCCGAGAGATCCGCGTACTTGATCGCGGCGATTCCGACGGCGCGTCCGATCGCGGCGAGTTCAGCCTCGGGAAGTCCATGGGTCGGGGCGTGGGGTTCGGCCGCCCGCATGGTGACCGCTTCGGTGCCTCGATCGACCGCGGCCTGCAGAAGATCCATCAATTTGAAATTGGCGCCGGACCGCGTCTTGAGGGGTTTCTTGTCCGGGCCGAGCACCGTGCCGAATCCGAGATGGACGAGTTCGGATTCCACACCGTCCGGGAGCGTGGCCCAGCCGATCTTCCGGCAGGCATCGAAGACGTCTCGGAAGTGATCGCGTTGGCGGGCATCGACCACGTAGATGACTTCGTCACTGTCGAGTTCCTGAACCCGGTATCGAAGAGCGGCGAGGTCGGTGGTCGCGTAGAGAAAGCCGCCGTCTCGCTTGCGAATGAGCATGGGGCGATCCCGGTCGTCGAAACGGACCACCAGTGCGCCGTCGTCTTCGACCGCGAGTTCGGAACGGACGAAGGCATCGACGACTTCCGAGAGTTCGTCTCGAAAACTGGACTCGCCCCGTTCACTGTCCGGAGCGATTCCGGTTCCGAGAAGGTCGCAGGCGAGGTAGACCTCCTTCATCGTGACTTCGATCAGGCGTTTCCAGGCGGCGACCATCTCCGGGTCGCCGGACTGCAGGCGGACCAGCGCTTCGCGGGCCGCGGCCTGCGCGTCACCGGCGCTTTCCTTCTGGGCCTCGAGTTCGGTGATCCGGTGGGGACCACAAAGGTTGGCGATCGCGGCCTCCAGCCCGCGATCATCACCGCGGGCTTCAAGCTGGGCGTCCCGATAGGCGACGTTCAAGGTGTCCAGGTCGAGGGCCTCGAAGTCCACCTTCCGACTCAAGAGCGAGTGGAGGGTCATCGCGATGGGGAGCCCCCAGTCGCCGAGGTGATTCTGTCGATGAACCGTCCGTCCGATCCGTTCGAAGAGCCTGGCCACGGTGTCACCGATGACGGTGGAGCGGAGGTGGCCGACATGCATCTGCTTCGCGACGTTGACGCCGCAGACGTCGATCGTCACGCCGTGCGGCTTGTCCTCGGGTTCGATTCCGAGCTTCTCATCGTCCATGCCCGCGAGTGCGACCGCCAGAGCGTCGGGTTCGAGGCGGAGATTCAGAAAACCCGGACCGGCGATCTCCGGCTCGGCGATCACCCCCTGCAGTCCGAGGGCGGGGGCCATCAGGGCGGCGGCGAGATCCGCCGCGACGTCGCGAGGCTTTCGGCCGAGTTTCTTGGCGAGGGCCATCGCGGCATTCAGCTGGTAGTCGCCGAATTCGGGCTTCGCGCTGGGCTTGAGGGCGGTGTCGACACCGATCGCGGCATCGCCACCGACCGCTTCAACAGCGGCGACGGCGGCGGCTTCGACCCTGACCACGGGATCCTGGACGGCGTTCATCGGACGAAGGATACCGGGACCGTCGCTTCGGGCGTCGGTGTCCCCTTCATTTCAGAGGGATTGGCTCAGTCCCCGGAGTCGACCGTCCACTGGCCCAGCATGATGCCGATGTCGCTTCCGGTGACGCATCCGTCCCCGGTGAGATCCGCGTAGCCCGGATCTTCGCATCCCCACTGTCCAAGAAGGAGCCCGAAATCAGCGCCATTCACCACGCCGTCGCGGTTGAGATCCGCCGTCGGCCCGGCCGCGGCGATCAGTTCGTTCCAGATCCGCGAGGCGAAGAATTCGGAGCCTTCGATATTGGGATGGACGCCGTCGGCCAGCAGATCCATCTCCCACTGCGACCACGTGCCTCGTTCGTCGAGGACGATCTGGTGCAGATCGATGAAGGCCACGTCGTCACCGGCAAGATCACGAAGGCCGGCGGCGTATGCGGGGAAGAAGTCGCCTTCATACGTCGCATACGGTGCGACGATGAGGAATCGGATCTCCGGAAGCGACGGGTCTTCGGATCTGGCTTCGGCATGGGCGAGTCGGTATCGCTCGAGGATCGCGGCGACGTCCTCCACCGGCCGCCAGGGCGCGGAGCCGTCGATGCCACCGTTGTTGGTGCCGATCCAGAGCATCGCATGCGACGTCTCATGCGCGAGGAAGTGCCGTTGAAGGGCGTGGTCGCTGTACGACCCGGGATAGGTGGCGCCGATCGGTCCGATGACCGGAACGTCCGGGTGTCCATGCGGATACCGATGATTGCCGGTTAGCCAACCGCCCTGGCCGATGTAGGCCAGCCCGAGTCCGGTCTCGAGACCGAGATCGGTCAGTATGGTTCCGCCGAGTCCGACTCGTTCGTCAAGCGGAAGCGGATCGTTGAATGGCGTGTACAAGCCTGATCCCGTGTTTCCAAGTCCTTCGACGCTTCCGGTGAGCACCGAGTCGTGCCAGACGAGTCGCGGGTCGGAGTCGACTTCGAATTGAACATTCTGCTCCGATTGCTGCCAATCGGTTCCCGCCGCGGAGTTTCGGACGCGTACCTGGAATCGACTGCGGTATCCGGTCGAGTCATCGGCGATGATCATGGCGCGATGTCGATAGAGGCCATCGGTTCGCAGCATGCGGCCGCCACCGTCGGCGTCTCGGAGCATGCCGGATTCGTACTGGAAGGACTCAGCGCGGAATCCGGCGGCGATCGCCTTGCCGGACCACGCCCCTTGACCTTGCGGCGTTTGCAGTACGCGAATCGTCCAGGTGTTCGTCCCGGCGAGTTCTTCGAGTCCGGAGACGTCCTTCCCCGGCAGCAACAGCGGGTACTGCGCGGATCCGGAGTACTCGACCCACGCGCCGACTGGAATTCCTCCCGATGCGACCGCCGTATGGATTTGTCGCCAGTTTCGAGGTTGCCAGTTCAGGAGGTAGCCCGTGTACATCCAGTTCCACTGCCCGAAATTGTTGATGCTGTCGCCGACGATGCTGAGGTTCGCTTTGCCCCGAACGATCTCCGTCGCGAACTCTTCAAGGTTCACCTGATACTCACCATCGCCCATTCGATGTACTGGTCGGTCATTCATCTTCTGCCGGGTCGCACGGGTGCGGGACTCGGGATGAACGGCGTCCTGACCGGAAGTCGTTCCAGCGAAGAGGAGAAGCGACGAGAGCAGTGTGGGCAACACGATCATGAGAAGGGGTCCCTCTGAAACCTCTAGGACTCTAAGCCGTGGAATTCGAAAGTCCAAGAATCATCCGGACTTGCCCGTATTGATCGCCTCCGCACCCCTTGGTCCGGTATCTCAGGCCTCTCAGCCTCCGAGAACCCGGCCGTTTCGACTCCGAAGTTTCTTCAGTCGGCGGGAGAGGTCCGACCTGGTCTTGCGGTCGAGGCCCGCGGCGACGACCTCGAGCATCTCGATGAGGCCGTGATAGTCGGCGATCGAGACGAATTCGCGCCCGACCCGGGCCGGGCGTCGTCCGGCCTGGACTTCGTCGATCGCCTGCATGTTGTGGTAGTTCCCCAGCGGGAGGCAGAGGCAGGTCGACTGGAATCCGAAGGCGGAGAACGCGGTCGCCTCGCACGCGCCGCCGGCCATCAGCTTCCGTTGCCAGCGGAACGCGGAATGGTCCGCCGCGTGCGCCATCATCAGGTCGGAGATGTCGTTGGTGAGATCGGGACTGAAGACCGTCATGCGATCACCGACTCGGACGATCGGCCCGTCGCCGATCGGGCTCTCCGGAAAAGAGCGACTGTTCTCGAGGCAGATCAGTCGCGCGTTCTTCCTGACGAGGCCGTTGGTGGCCGCTCCGATGGCGCCGACGAATCCGACCTCCTCCGCGACCGTGAACAACAGGCCGACGTGTTCCATCCCGCGACGCTTTCTGATCCGATCGAAGGAGCACAACGCCGCCGCCGCCGCCGCGAGGTCATCGCATGCGTGGGTCTTCAAGAGTCGGTCACGGCCTTTCCCGGCGATCACGGGGGCGGGGAACGACCAGCGTCCGATGTCTCCGACCGAGAGCGAAGGATGTCGCTTGGCGAGGCGGATCGTCGCCACCTTGAACAGGCGGGTCTTCGAGATCGGGGCGAGCGACTCGATGCGGCCTTTCACCACCTGGTCCGCGGCATCGTGGAACTCGAGCCGAGCGGAGTCGAAGTAGGGATCGTGCACGCCACCCCGGAACTCCGCCTCGATCGTGCGATCGTCGACGATCCTGCTCACCACGAATGCAGGATGATCGAGATGCGCGGTGATGAGCAGGGGCGCGGTTCGAGTGGCCGGCCGCCTCTTCGAGTTGATCAGGAGGTTTCCATCGTCATCTCGTCGCCAGACAAGACTGCGCGATCGAGCCGCGAGCCATCGGTCGAGGTACGCCTGGACGCGATGTTCCCGCCCGGCAGCGGTTGGAAACGAGGTGAGTTCGAGCGCGATTCGCTCGTGCCGACGGCGGTCGGCGGCGAGGGTGCGAAATTGGTTCTTGGCGGCCATTCGAGCATGGTAGGGCCGGGATGGGATCCGTTCCGAGGAGGTGAGTCGCGGCGGTCCTGGGTACCATCTCTCGAATGCCCTTCGATTCCATTCCTGAAATCATCAAAGACCTTCGGGCCGGCCGAATCATCGTGCTGGTCGACGACGAGAATCGTGAGAACGAGGGTGACTTCGTGATCGCGGCCGAGTTCGCGACGCCCGAAGCCGTCAACTTCCTCGCCCGCATCGGCGGCGGCTATCTCTGCGTCGCGCTCGACGGAGATTCATGTGAACGGCTCGAACTCGGTCCGCAGGGCGCCATCAACACGAGCCTCCGTCAGACGCCTTTCACGATCAGCGTCGACGGACATCCGCGGCATGGTGTGACCACGGGGATCAGCGCCGCCGATCGAGCGGCCACGATCAAGTTGCTGGCGGATCCGTCGTCCCGTTCGGATGATCTGGTCCGTCCCGGGCACATCAATCCGCTTCGAGCCCGCGAGGGCGGGGTTCTGGTTCGAACCGGTCAGACCGAGGGCTCGGTCGATCTCTGTCGTCTCGCGGGGCTGCATCCCGCCGCCGCGATCATCGAGGTCGTCAAGTCCGACGGCGAGATGGCTCGGCTTCCGGATCTCGAGAAGCTCTGCGCCGAACATGAACTGAAGATGTGTTCCGTCGAGCAGATCATCGAGTACCGGTTGGGTGAAGAAGCGCTGATCGAACGCATGGCGCCGATCGAAGGGCGGGAGATCGAGGTTCCAGAGGGTCGGTTCACGCTCTACGCATGGCGAAGCACGATCGACGCGCTTCCGCACATCGCGCTCTGTGCCGGCGGGGTCGGAGACCGAAACGCGGATGGAACTCCGGTGGAACAGGTCGATCCGACTCTGGTGCGGGTGCACCGTCGCGATCTTCTCGGCGACATCTTCGGGGTTCAAGCCCGGGAGTCGGCGCACTCCAGCCACGACGATCTTCGGGCCACGCTGCGGATGATCAGCGAAGAGGGCCGAGGCGCGCTGGTGTACATGCGTCCCGAGTCGGGGAACTTCGAAATCTCAGGCGCACTGCACGAAGTGAATCGGCGGAGCGAAGACGTCAACGCCCCGGACCTCGCGCGGCCCGACGGTATCGGTTCGAAGGCGATGCCCATGGATCAGCGCGAACTTGGAATCGGAAGCCAGATCCTCCGCGATCTCGGGCTCTCGAAACTCCGACTCCTCACCAATCATCCCCGGCCCTGGCCCACCCTGCACGGCTTCGGGCTCGAGATCACGGAGTCGGTCTCGATCCGCTGATCGAACGTCGATCGCCGGTTCAGCCGACCCACGCCTCCGCTTCGATTTCCACCATCGCTTCATCGACGAGCCCCGCGACTTCGACCATGACGTTCGCCGGTCGGATGTCCGCGAAAGTCGGGCCCATGATCGAGGCGACCTCCTCCCAGCGGGAGATGTCGGTGACGTAGATCCGGACCTTGACGACGTGGTCGAGCGACGCATCGAGTGCGGCCAAGGCGTCGCCGATTCGTTCGACGCACCGCCGGGTCTGATCGGCGAGGCCGGGTGGATACGTCCCATCGGGATTCGTTCCGACGCAGCCGGAGACCCAGATCATCGGTCCGGCCTGCATGGCGCGGCTGTATCCCATCCGGGGTTCCCAGGGGGATGACGTTTCGAGGCGGCGTCGCCCGTCGGGTTGTGTGACGAGCGTGGGTTGCGAGGGCGTGGGCATGCGTGAAGTCCCCTGATGATCGGTTGGAGAACGGCTCGAAGGGGTCGATGGCCGATGCTTCCTTCAGACCCGCCCACGAATTCGGCCCGCACATCCTCCCCGGCGGGCCCTCATCGTGCGACAATCGACCCGGATCGGGGGATCTTCCAGGATCGGAGTGGTCCCGGAGTCGGATCGTGCGAATCATCAGAGCGTGGCCGCCCTGATCGGCGGCGAACAGGGAGTCTCAACGTGGTTCTTCGCCAAGCCGCCAATCTCGTCTTCGTACTGTCCTTGGCAACGGGACCAGCATTCGCCCATCAGGCGGCGAACCAGGTCGATGACGATGCAGCAGGTTCCGAGTCGCTCCCGCCGTGCTGCACACCGGCAGGTGGTCCTTTGGCGGCCCGAATCGCCGCCGTCGCGAGTGATCCTGAGGAGGTCGCCCCGCCGAGCGATCCGGCCGTCATGGCCCTGCTGAACGCCATCGATGCGCAGAGTGCTTCGCTTCAGGACTTCTCTTCCCGGGTCCGGATGGACTCCTACGACGATCTCGCGGACGAGACCGAGAAGCGATTCGGCCGGGTCTATCTCGTGATGCCTCCACCGGCGGAGCCGGACTCCGGCACGACTCGACATCGTCGGGCGGCGATCGTCTTCGAACGGTCGATCGAACCGAGCGGTCGAGCTCGCGAACGGTTGGAGCACTTCGTTCTGGTCGATGGAGTTCTCAGCGACTACGACCACGAGGCGAAACGGCTCGTGCGTCGCCGCGTGGTCGACCCGGGTGCTCGGCGCGATCCGCTTCGTCTGGGTGAGGGCCCGATTCCGCTTCCGATCGGTCAGCGGAAAGAGGACATTCTCAAGTATTTCGATGTGACCACGGCGCCGCCGGTCCCGCCTCGGGTGCTCAAGGATTCCGAGGGTGTCGTGGGACTTCATCTGGTGCCGCGACCCGGCACTGAAATGGCGGACGCTCGAAAGATCATCGGGATCGATCTCTGGGTGCGGAAGGGAACGCATCTTCCGGTCGCGGTGGAACTCCATGAGCGGGACGGTGATCGAACGTCGGTCCGATTCTTCGATCCGTCGATCAACGCGGGCGTGAACGACGAGGGGCGTCGATGGTTGAATGCGCCTGATGTCGATCCGAAGGTCTGGAGGATCGAATCAAAGTGAATTCGTCGAACCGTCCATTCCGAGGTCGGTGGTCGGGCCTTCCGCGGAGGAGGTCGCGCTTGGGTCGAACCGTCTTCGGGTCGCTTCTCGCGGTGGTGATCTGGACCAGCGGCGCCGAGGATGCCGCGGCTCGTCAGGAAGCCAGCGAACTCGTTCCGCGAGCCGTCGCCCCTTCACCCTTGCTGGTCGAGGCGATGAAGGCCGAGTGGCTCACGCCGGAAGAGAGATCGGACATGCGGCTTCGGCACGGGACCTGGGGACCGGAAGATCTCCAGGCGAAGCCCGCGAGCAAGGCCGGTGCCGCGATGATCATCGCCCGCTGGGATCTGGTCGCGGACGATCCTGCGGCTCCGATCACCGACCGGGCCGAGGCGATGCGCCGGCTCGGGCGTTCGGTCGAAGGGCTGGAACTGCTCGGCGGCCTTGATCTTGAAGCGCAGACGACCGCCGTCTCTCTCCAACTTCGGGCCGCGCTGCTGCAGTCGCTCGGCCGTCGCCAGGAAGCGCTCGAAGCCGCTTCGGCCGCGATCGCCGCGGCGAAGTCGGAGTCGCCTTCCGGTCTGCCGGGCCGTCTTGCAGGCATCGATGCGATGCGGATACGGCTTCAGGCGGGCGGCGGACGCCCCGATGACTTTCAGACCATGCTGGACGACCTCGGCGATGTGCGTACGTCGATCGATCGACTGGACGCGGCGCCCCGTCTCCTGGAGGGACGCCTGCTGATCGAACGTGCCAACGCGAGCGAAGGAATCCCGGCCCTCCACGAGGCGCTGGCCCTGGACCCTCGTCGGGCGGAGGCGTGGTTCGAACTCGGGCTGCTCGCGATTCGTGGGTTCGACTTCGACTCCGCGGAGCGTGCCGCGGCCACGCTGGATCGGCTCGCGGTCCTGCTCTCTCCGGAAGACGCCGGCTTCGAGTCGAGCCATCCCCTCGCCACGCTCATCAGGGCGCGCAGCGCGCTCACACGGAACGACCCTGATCTTGCGGTCGAACTTCTCGACGAACTGCTCGCGGAGCACCCGCGAATGCCGGATGCCATCGCCTTGCGGGCGGCCACCGCCGCGGTCCGCTACGACCGGTCCGACGGGGCCGACTGGCTGTCACTGCTCGACGAGGTCGAGCCGGGGTCGCCATTCGGCTGGTATGAAGTCGGCTCGGCGCTCTCCTTCGATCGCCAGTACGAAGAAGCGGCGATGGCACTGGCCGAGGCGATCCGTCGCCGGCCCGCGTGGGCGGCGCCGCATGTCGAGCTCGGCCTCCTGGAGATGCAGTCCGGTCGAGATGGCGCGGCCAGAGCGGCGCTCGACGTCGCGACGGAGCTCGATCCATACAACACCCGCGCCGCGTTCAGCGAGTTCCTCCTCGAGGAGATCGAGTCGTTCGAGGTTCTGGAGAGCGAGAACTTCATCCTGAAGTATCGGGCCGGCGAGGACGCGGTGGTCGCGAAGGGGATGCTCGGTCCGCTCGAGGCGATGCACGCCGACCTCGTCGCTCGATTCAAGCACGATCCCGATCAGAAGACGGTCATCGAGCTGATGCCCGACCACCAGTTCTTCGCGGTCCGCATCACCGGCATGCCGGCGATCCACACCATCGCGGCGTGCACCGGTCCGCTCATCGCGATCGAGGTTCCGCGAGAAGGTCCGCCGACGAAGCATCTCGGCCTGTTCGACTGGTTGAAGGTCCTGCGGCATGAATACGCCCACACCATCACCCTGAGTCAGACTCGGAATCGAATTCCCCACTGGTTGACGGAAGCCGCGGCGGTGAGCATCGAAGGCGTCCCCCGGAAGTACGAGACCACCCGGCAGCTGGCGGAGCGATGGCGACGAGACGATCTCTTCGATCTTGACGAGATCAACTGGGCGTTCGTTCGACCGAAGAGGCCGAGCGACCGGAGTTTCGCATACGCGCAAGGCGATTGGATGGTCGAGTTCATGAACGAGCGGTGGGGGGATGACGCACTCGTGGATCTGATCAGCCTGTACTTCGACGGGGTGCAGGAAAAAGACGCGATTCCCCGGGCGCTGGGCATTTCCAGAGCGGACTTCCATCGTGACTTCGTCGCGTGGGCCGGCGAGCAGGTCAAGGCCTGGGGTCTGGATCCCGAACCGTCGCTCGACGTGTTGGCCGATCGCGTGCGAATGCGTGATGCGGTGCAGTCCGAGCGGCTCGAAGACGCTCGCCGACTTCGGCTCGAACGAATCGCGGCGTTGATCGCCGGAGAGATCGGTCGTCCGTTGAGGCCGGGCGAATCACCGGAGCAGATTCGGACCACGGGCGAGGGCTGGCCGGATCTCGAGCGGCCTCCGGTCGAGATCGACGACGAGGCTCTTCGCGAGCTGATTCTTGAATTCCCCGATCATCCCGACCTGCTCGAGTTGACCATTCGACGAACGCTCCGTGCCGACGAGGTGGTGAGCGAAGACGTCCGGACGATGCTCGAGCGATACGCGGAAGTTCGTCCCGTCGATCCATATCCACATCGCGTGCTGGCTCGCGATCTGCTTGAAGGCGATGACCCGGCTCGTGCGATTCCACATCTTCGGGAGCTCGACCTTCGAAGCGAGAAGGACAACAGCTTCGCACTCGAGATCGCCAGGCTTTCGCGGCAGACGGGTGAGAAGGAAGAGGCTCAGGCCGCGGCGGAGAGGGCGGTTCGAATGAACCCCTATCACGCCGCGAATCGGGAACTCGCCGCCGCGTGCGCCGTCGAGATGGGCGACCTTGAATCTGCTCGCCGTCACATCGAAGCCTTGGTCGTTCTCGAGCCGGATCAACCTCGCCATTCGAAGCGACTCGAGGCGGTGGAACGTCTGATCGCCCGGCAGGGATGATCGGTCCGGGCTTCGGGTGAGGAATCATCCGCCCTTCCGTTTTTGAAGAACTCGGAGACCGTCAGGAACGAATCACTCCCGGAGAAGAGTGCGAGCGCGGTCGGCCGCCCTCGGTCCTGATGGTTCCGGGACGTCGGATGTCCCGAAATCGATTCCTCCGCCGTATTTCGGTCCCGGTCTCAAGATCGCGCGCCGATCGGGCTCCTTCGGGACCTACACTCGAATACTCACGTTGGTGGCGCGAGATCTTCGATCCGCGGCACCATTCCCCGGCCTCCTGAGGGAGCTCTTCGTGCGGCCAGATCGTCGGATCATTCGATCGGTTCCCCGTCTCATCCGCGCTTCGGCGTTCGCCGCGAGCCTGATGATGATCGGCGATTCCATCGCATTCGGCGACGGGCCCTTCCTCTTCGGCCCTCCGCAGGTCATCACCATGCCGACGCCGCACTCGCCGACCGCGGTCGCGATCGGTGATGTGGATGGCGACGGTGATGTGGACGTGGTGGTCCCGGGCCGGAACGTCGAGGGCTTCGCGTATCTGATGCTCAACGACGGCGGCGTCCTCGGGACGCCGATCGAGTTGGTCACCGGCGGCCAGACCGACTGGGTGGAGATCGTCGATCTCGACGGCGACGGTCACCTGGATCTCTGCTTCGCGGTTCGATCACTTCGGGGCAGGCTTTCGATCCTTCGCGGAAACGGCGACGGCACCTTCGGAGAGTTCGAGGAGATCGCGCTCGGTCGGGAGCCTCGGGCGGTGGTGGTCGACGATCTCGACGGCGACGGTGACCCGGACATCGCCGCGATGAATCACCGGCTTCCGATCATCGACATCCTCCTGAATGATGGTGAAGGCGAATTCGATCCGGCACCGCAGGTCGTGATCAGTCGGTCATCGGTCAGCATTCCGTTTCCGCAGAGCATCGGGACCGCCGACTTCGACGCCGACGGCGATCGAGATCTGGTGGTCGTCGCAACGGGTGCGAGTCGGGTCTTCATCTGTCGCAATCGGGGCGATGCCACCTTCGACCCGCCGGAAGGCTGGCGTCCGTCGAGGGTGAATGGTCAGATCGGCGGCATGACCGACCTGGCGGTCGGCGATCTCGATCTGGACGGCGACGAAGATCTCGTCGTGCCGCTCATTCTGATCGGCGAGCCGTCGCACGTCGGCATCTTCGGGAATCAGGGCTCGACCGCGTCCATCGAATTCGATCGCGAAGCCGCTTTTCCATCGACGGAACTCGGCTACGCCTACGCCGCGGCGACGGGTGATCTCGACGGAGACGAGGATCTCGACGTGATCGTCGGGCATGCCCTTCCCGGTCCGGTGATGGTGCTCGACAATCGGACCGAGCCGATCTCTGCCGGCGGAGACGGCGTGATCCGTTTCGAACCGCCTCAGCAGATCGCCAATGACAGTTTCTTCCGAGGGCTTGCGGTCGCCGATCTTGATGGTGACTGCGATCTCGACGTTCTGGCCGTCGAACTCGTGTCCAACAGCCTCTGGGTTCTTCCCAACCTCACGCCGCAGGCCAGCGGCTGTGGTGATGGATTCGTCGGACGCGTCGCATCACCGGCCGAGTCGCGGGTTTCATCAGTCCCCTCGGTCTCGCCGGAGATGGACCCGGCTCGAACGGCGGATCTCGATGGCGATGGCGTGGTGAGCGGTGCCGACATCGCCCTGTTCCTCGCGCGAATGCGGAACGATGGAACGCCTCGCGTCGAGCCTGTTCGACGTTCGAAGGAGAGGCGGCGCCGATGATGTCGGTTCCACGCTCCATCGTCTTGGCGATGACCGCAGCGATCACGCTCGGCGCTGCGGCCCAGCAGGAGTGCGGGCCGTCGCTCCCACCATGCGACGAGCCGCACGGCGAACCGGGATGCCTCCAGCCGGGATGTTGCGAACTCGTCTGTGAGAACGACGTGTTCTGTTGCGAAGTCTCCTGGGATGAGACATGCGTGAAGCAGGCGGCCGAGCTCTGCGGAGACGTCGCCTGCCCGAATCTGGGGGAGTGCCTCGAGGTTCATGACACCCCCGGGTGCCTCGATGAATCCTGCTGCGAGCTCGTTCGATTGCACGATCCCTTCTGTGGCTATGGAACATGGGATTCGATCTGCGTCGCGGAAGCCGAGGGATGGTGCGCATCGACGATCGAGTGTCCGATCGATCCGCCGTCCGATGCGATCTTCGAAGACGAACCCTGTCTGGAGCGGATCAACGACGGCTGCTCACGGGATGCCCTTGAACCGGTGTCGTCGATCATCCAGTGTGGCGATCGAATCCACGGCAAGACCACCACGACGGTGCCACGCGACGTCGACTGGTTTCGACTTCCGTCGATCACCGACGGCGTCTGGACCGCGACGCTCTCCTCCGAGTTCCCCGCGAGGATGCTTCTGGTGTCCGGTGACTGTGAAGGACCGATCAGGACGGTCGACCGGAAGCACGTCGACCCGTGCACTTCGGGGGTCTGGTCCTTCGTGGTGCCCGAAGGCGACTGGTAT
>JABABZ010000050.1 GCA_014237965.1 Phycisphaerales bacterium
GGGGCCGGTGATTCCGTAGGCGAGGTTGAGGCCGGTGTTGAACCACTGGGGACTGTTGGGAGCCGCCATCTGATTCAAAAGCATGTGGGCGATTTCAGCTTCGAACGCGTCGGCGTCGACGGTGGTCGAGAAGTAGCCATGCGACTCGCCCCAGTGACGCCAGCATCGGCTCAGCCTTGAGACGACCTGTCGCACGGAACGCTCGGGTCCGAGGACCGGGTTCCCGTGTTCGTCGGTGATCGGTGAGCCGTCGGCGGCGACTTGAGGAACGCCGGCCTTGCGGAAATACTTGCTCACGACGATGTCGGTCGCGAGCTGACTCCAGGATGCCGGAATCTCCGCGTCGTTCATCTCGAAGACCACCGAGCCGTCTGCATTGGTGATGCGACTGGTTCGAGTGGTCCATTCGACCGAGTCGTACACGTCGCGGTCCTGGCTGGTGAATCGTCGGGAAATCTTCATCGGGTGCGGTCCTCTCTCTGAATGATGCTCGTCGCCATCTTCGGCTTCGTCGAAAAAATGAAGCCTCACGCCGCTTCGCGTCGGGTGGTGATTCCGGTCGTCAGACCGAATCTCCATCCACGCGGGGAAGCGTGAGGCCGTCCTGATCCTGGTATTTGCCTTGTTTGTCCGCGTAACTCGTGGAGCAGACCCGATCGGCTTTCAATAAAATCATCTGTGCGATTCCCTCGAGGGCGTAGACCCTCGCGGGGAGTGGAGTGGTGTTGCTGATCTCGAGCGTCACCTTGCCTCGCCACTCCGGTTCGAGTGGCGTGACGTTGACGATGAGGCCGCATCGGGCGTAGGTGCTCTTTCCGACGCAGATCACCAGGGTGTCTCGAGGGATCTCCATGACCTCGACCGTCTCGGCGAGCGCGAAGGAATTCGGGGGGATCACGATGTGATCTCGACCCGTCTCTTCGGTGTTGATCTCGACGAAGAGATCCGGCGAGAAGGCCTTGGGGTCGACGACGGCGATTCCGCCCGACGTCGTGTTGGTGAAGATCTTGAATCGCGTGCCGACGCGGACGTCGTAGCCATAGCTCGAGACGCCGTAGGAGATGCGACCCGGTCGGTGCTCGCAATCCTCGAACGGCTCGATGCCGACGAGGTCGCGGATTTGTGTATCGCAGAGAACCGGCACGACACGCCTCAACTTCCTTCGTCGTGAACCGTTCTGAGGACGGTTGACGACGTTGTCACCCGAGTCGGCATCGAAAGGATGCGGATTCGGACCGGCCCGCATGTCTCCTCTCGGTCCGCCGGGCCGGCGTTCGAACCGAGAGCTGGAGGCAGCGACATCCTGTCGCCGGACTCCGTCCTGCGCCGGGTCGCCGTCATGGCGACCACGCATCTGCGGGAATCGACGCCTCGCGGCGTTGATTCCGATTGGTGGGGGGGACGAGCATGGGCCCGCGACGCGAAGACATTCCGAGGTTTCCCCGATCAAACGGGTCGAAACGACGTGGAGGCTTCATCGGACGTCGGGTCGGCGGTCGAGTCGACCGGACGTTGACGAGAATCGTCCTTGTGGGACGCCTCCTGGAATGTCGAAAGTTGCTGTCTCCAAGGGCCGAACGGCACCCTGAACCCAAACGATCCTTCGAGCATCGAATGATCTGGGAGACACCAGTCGTTCTGGTGTCGAGGCGATCAGCCGCACTCGAGGGAAACCCACACTTCACGGACGAGTCGGCGTCCGCAGCCGTGATGAGCTGGTTTTGAGATTCGGATCGAACCGGTGGTCCGCGTCCGAGAACTCCAACCCATCAATCCCCGTGTGATCGGCCTGCAAACGGATGCAAACCGGAATCTCACGCATCTTGGCCACAACATCTTGTGGTGGCAACCCAAAAAGTCCCACATTTTGTTCTTCTTTCAAGGAAGAACCGGAACCGTTCAACTTTTCCAAGATATCGAGGTGGCTGGGAATGTCCAGTACACCATCTGGGTGTGGATGGGCGGACATCGACGGACGGAACACCACCGGTTGTGGATAGTGGTCCAATTACGGACAACTGGGGCCGTTCCGGGCCGCTCGACCCGAACGGATTCCGTACACTCGACGCATGCAGCCCCTGGACTCGGCCGAATTGGTCGCCGATCTCACCGAACCACAGCGTCAGGCCGCCGAGGTCGTTGATGGGCCGGTGCTCGTGCTTGCCGGGCCTGGCTCGGGCAAGACGCGGGTCATCACCCGACGGATCGCGCATCTGGTCTCGCTTGGCGTTCCCGCGTGGCAGATTCTCGCGGTCACCTTCACCAACAAGGCGGCGGGCGAGATGCGCGACCGCGTCGAACAACTGCTTCCTTCCGATCTTCCCGGTCGTCGCGGTCTCACGGTCGCGACGTTTCACGGCTTCTGCGCTCGATTGCTTCGAGATCATGCCGACGCCGCAGGCATCGATGCGGGGTATTCGATCTACGACAGTGCCGATCAGAAGTCCGCGATGAAGCGGGCGCTCGAGTCCGTCGGACTCGACCCGTCGAACTGGTCGCCCGGCTCGGTGCTCGGCCATGTGTCCAACGCGAAGAACGCGTTGCTCTCTCCCGAGGCGTTCGCCTCGGAAGCGAGCGACTTTCATGCCCGGACCATTTCAAAGGCGTACACCGCGTATCAGCGGTTGCTCGACAAGAATCACGCCGTCGACTTCGACGATCTTCTTCGGCATTCAGCCCGGATTCTCAAGGAGAACGACGGGGTTCGCGGCGCGTTGCAGGAACGATTCCGCTATGTGTTGATCGACGAGTATCAGGACACGAACCATGCGCAGTTCGTGATCGCCAATTCGATCGCCGGCGGCCACGGGAACATCTTCGTCGTCGGCGACCCCGATCAATCGATCTACGCCTGGCGGGGCGCGGACGTCCGAAACATCCTCGATTTCGAGGAGCACTACCCCGGCGCGACGGTGATTCCGCTCGGGCAGAACTTCCGTTCGACCGGGAACATCGTTCATGCCGCGTCCGGGGTCATCGAGCACAACCGCCGGCGCAAGCACAAGGAACTCACGACGGAACTCGAGGACGGAGAGACCATCGGCATCGTTCGTCTCGCGGACGAGCATGCGGAAGCGCGGCACGTCGTGGATCACTTCAAGGCCCTGGCCGAACAGGGGGTCCCCTGGGGTTCCATGGCGATCCTGTATCGGGTCAACGCCCTGAGTCGGGTCCTCGAGGACCAGTTCCGCCGGGAAGGTGTTCCCTACGTGATCGCGCGTGGAACGGCCTTCTACGATCGCAAGGAGATCAAGGATGCGCTGGCCTATCTGCGAATGCTGGCGAATCCGGCCGATGACGTGGCGTTCCGCCGCATCGTGAACTGTCCACCCCGGGGTATCGGAGAATCGACGATCAAGCGGCTTGAAGCGGCCGGGGCCGCGACCGGTCGCTCGCTCGATGCGACATGTGGTGATGGCCCGTCGCTCGAAGGGCTCGCCACGCGAAGTCGCAACGCCGTCGTGAAGTTCGCCGCGATCGTGGCGGAGTGGCGACGGGAGATCGCCGTCGGCGATTCGACCGGCTTCGGCGATCTGGTCGCACGGGTGCTCCGCGAGAGCGGGCTGGAGAAGCCCGAATCGGCCTGGGAGAGCGAAGACGAGCGGCAGCGTCAGGCCAATCTCGGCGAACTCATCTCCGCGGCGACCGATTTCGTGGCGCCATCGCTGGAGACCTCCGAAGATGGCACCCTTCCCATGGCGCTGGTGCTCCGCGAGTATCTGGAGTCGGTCGCGCTGGTGAGCGATGCCGATGCGATCGACTCCGAACGTGGTGTCGTGACCCTGATGACCTTGCACGCCGCGAAAGGACTTGAGTTTCACGCGGTCGCGATGGTCGGGCTGGAAGACGGCCTGCTCCCGCACTCGCGGGCTCGCGAGAGCGATTCGGAACTCGAGGAGGAACGGCGTCTCTGTTTCGTCGGGATGACCCGTGCCGAACGCAGTCTGCTGATGACCTGTGCCGGGATCCGCACCGTGCGGGGCATGCGACAGCCGACGATCAAGAGTCAGTTCCTCGACGAGGTCCCGGAAGCGAACTGCACGCGAAACGACTTCGGCGATGGTTGGGACGACTACCGGGAGAAAGGGGACGATGATCGGCGGATCGAGTACGACGACGTCGAAGACGGCGATTCGCTGGCCAGTGCCTTCCGAGCCGGCACGGTCGTTCGGCATCAGCAGTTCGGAACCGGTGTCATCGCCTCCTTCAGTCACCGTGGGAAGGTCCACTCGGTCGTCGTGGACTTCAAGGCGGTGGGACGGAAGACCCTGGTCCTCGAATACGCCAAACTCCAGCGAATCGATTTCTGACCACCGCCCGGGCGGTCGATCTTCAACTTCGGAACTCAGGACGCCTCATGACCATCGCGGACGACGCCATTCTCTTCATCACCGGCGCAAGCAGTGGAATCGGGGCGGCGACGGCCCGGCTCCTGGCGGCGCCGGGCCGGACGATTCATCTCCAGGGACGGGATGAGCAGAGACTGGCGGCGGTGGTCGAAGACGTCACCGCGGCCGGCGGGACGGCCGTGCCGCATCGACTCGAGCTCGAAGATGCGTCGGCGGTCGATGTCGCGGCGATCGAATTGGCGTCGTCGATTCCTTCGCTCGATCTGCTGGTCCACTCGGCGGGGATGGTCGCCCTCTCACCGGTCGAATCGTCGGACGTCGCCGAACTCGATCGTCAATACGCGGTCAACCTGCGGGCGCCCTTCGCGCTCACGACGGCATTGACCCCGGCTCTGGTCGCGGCTCGTGGGCAGGTGGTCTTCGTCAACTCGGGCGCCGGTCAACGGTCGAGTCCCGGCTGGAGCCAGTATGCGGCCACGAAGTTCGGACTCCGGGCGCTGGCCGATGCGTTTCGAGGGGAGGTCGCGGACCGAGGGGTGCGTGTGACCACCGTGTTTCCCGGTCGAACCGCGACGCCGATGCAGCAGGAGGTTCATCGATTCGAAGGCCGGGAGTACCACGCGGACTCGTTCATGGGGCCCGAGCAGGTGGCCTCGACGATCGTCCATGCGATCGAGATGCCCCGATCGGCGACCGTGCCGGAGATCAGTATCCGATAGTGGTGCGGTGCCGGCGTCCGGGTCATGCCGCGGCGCGGCCCGACGCCTGGATGATCGCCAGGCGGGCGTCGTCGGCCGCGGCTTGAAAGAGACCGTTGAGGCTGGGGTAGTTGAAGCACGCCTGTTCGAACCAGCCGAGGCGCTGGCCGGTCGAGATCGCGAACTGGGCGAGATGCACGAGTTCGGTCGCATCCTCTCCGACCACCGAGCAGCCGAGGAGTCTTTCGGTCTTGCGGTCGACCACGAGTTTGAGGAGTCCTCGAGCGTCGCCGAGCATTCGGCCTCGGGCATTGCGTCGATACTCGGCCCGACCGACCACGGCATCGTGGCCTTCCTTGCCCGCCTCCTCGAAATTCAATCCGACATGGCCCACCGCGGGAATCGTGTAGATCCCCATGGGAACGGTGTCTGCGAGGGCTCGGTCGTCATCGAAGTCGAACATCCGGCAGGCGGCGACCCGTCCCTGTTCGATGCTCGTCGAGGCGAGAGCCGGAAAACCGATCACATCACCGGCGGCGAAGACCGTCGGGCAGGTGGTGCGATATTCGTGATCGACCGCGATCAATCCTCGGTCGTTCGCGGTGATTCCCGCGTGCTCGAGTCCGAGGGATTCGGCATTGCCTTGTCGTCCGAGACTCCAGAGAACGACCTCCGCCTCGTGCCGCGTTCCGTCGTCCAGTTCCACGATTCCGGTCTGGTCGCTTCCGATCACCCGCGTCGGCTTCCGACCCAGTCGCAGATCGACGCCGGTCTCGGCCATCTCCGCTTCCAGTCGCTCGCGGATCTCCGAGTCGAGAAAACGCATCAGGCCGTTGCGAGGCTCCACGAGGGTGGTGGAAATTCCCAGTTCGGCGAAGATGCAGGCGTACTCGCTTCCGATCACGCCGCCGCCGATGATCACGATCGATTGCGGCATCTTCGGAAGCTCCAGGAGCCCATCCGCATCGACGATGCAAGGATGATCGAAATCGACCCACTCCGGGCGTGCCGGTCTCGAGCCGGTGGCGATCAACGTGAAACGGGTGGTCACGGTCTCGACGACGCCGTCGGGCCGATGAATGTCGATCTGATTCGGTCCTGCCATCACGGCACGGCCGTGCGTGACTTCCACGCCCACCCGATCGAGTTCGGTCTCGATGCGGTCATGTTCCTCGAGTTGAACCAGCGTCGTCCGGGCCATGAAGGCCGCCAGAGAGAGTCGCGTGTCCGGTGTCGCATCGATTCCCGGGACCGGCCGACGGCGGAAGGCCGAGCAGGTCAGGGCGGTTTCTCGAAGGACCTTGGATGCGATCGTGCCGGTGTTCACCATGGCGCCACCGGGTCGACCGGCGGCTTCGACGACGAGCACTCGGAATCCCTGATGAGCGGCAGTCACCGCGGCGGTCTCGCCGGCGGGGCCGCATCCGACACACACAAGATCGTAAACGGCCATGGTTCTCAGATCGGCCCGCCCGAACGCATGCTTGAGCTCCGAGGTGATCGGGGCCCGATTTGCCGCGATTTTCCGGGGATCGGGTCGATGGGGGGTCCGAGAAACGGGAGAAGCGATTCATCCGTCAGTCCGGCGTCGAGCGACGGTGTTCCGCCTCCGTCTCCTCGTGCGAACGAGCGATGTCTCCGACCAGCACCCGGCTCACCGCGATCGCCACCAGGCCACTGAAGATCGCCATTCCCTTGTCGTCCCCGATCGCGATCCAGACCAGGGAGCCACCGATCGCCGCGGCGGCGCCGAGCCAGCAGAGTCTGGGAACCAGTCGTGAGCGGGGGCGATTCGAGCCACGCGAATCATCGGGGCCGGAAGATGAGTCGGGCAACGGTTTCAGTTGCAGATCCCCGTCTGCCAGAAGATGAAGGCCCATCGGTCGGCGGCCTCTTCTATTCGAAGTCGGAGTGGTTTGCCCTGGCCGTGACCGCCGTCGCGTTCGACCTGCAGAAGGATCGGTTCGATCGCGGGGTTGCTTCCGGTCTCGTTCTGCATCAACGCCGCCATCTTGCGAGCGTGCAGGGGATGGACCCGGCTGTCGTTCTCGCCCGCGGTGAACATCACCGCCGGATAGTCATGTCCCTTCGTCAGGTTGTGATAGGGCGAATACGCGCGCAGCCACTCGAACTGCTCGGGGTCCTCGCTCGAGCCGTATTCCGGAACCCAGAATCGGGCCATGAGGAACTGGTGGTATCGGAGCATGTCGAGCAGCGGCACCGCACTGATCGCCGCGGACCAGAGCTCCGGTCGCTGCGTGACCGCGACGCCGGTGAGCAGGCCGCCGTTGGAGCCGCCCATGACCGCCAGCTGGTCCGAGGAGGTCAGCCCCTCCGCGATCAGCATCTCCGCACAGGCGTAGAGGTCGTCGTAGACGTTCTGCTTCGATTCCAGCATGCCGGCGCGGTGCCACGACTCGCCGAATTCGCCGCCGCCCCGGAGGTTCGCGACGACGTAGATGCCGCCCGCGTCATAGAACGGGAAGTTCGTCGAGATGAACCGTGGTGTCATCGAGATATTGAAGCCGCCGTAGCCGTAGAGCAGCGTGGGATGGGGGCGACTCGTATCGAGGTCCTTGCGATGCACCACGAACATCGGGACCTTCGTGCCGTCCTTCGAGGTCGCGTGCACTCGCCGAACGATCACCGAATCGGGGTCGACGGGCGTCTCCGGTCGGGCCCAGATCGCGCCGAGCGTTCCCTCCACCACGTCGCACTCGTAGATCGTGCGCGGTTCGTTGTAGCTCGTGTAGCTCACGAAGGCCCGGGTCGAGTCGGGGTCGGTCGAGATGCCGGCGGAACCGAGCCCCGGCAGCTCGATCGGATCGAAACGCTCCCCGGTCAGGCTCATCCGTTCGATCCGGGTCGAGGCATCCTGCTCGTAGGTCAGGACGAGGAGCCCCCGGGCGTACTCGGCTCCCTGCAAGACGGCGTCGGGGCGCTCCGGCGCGATCTCGGTCCAGCGGGCGCGATCCGGATGCTCGAGGTCGACGACCACGATCCGACCGTTCGGAGCGTTTTCGGTGGTCGACATCACCATGCGGTCGCCCACCACGGCCTGCGGCGAGAACTTCGCGTCGATGCCCTCGGCGACCACGACGCGATCGAGTTCACCGGTTGCCTTCGCGTCCGGGACGTGCGCGATCCAGAGATCGTTCCGGCTCCAGCCGTCGGTCATGCCGAACATGAGCCAGCGACCGTCCCGGGAGAGCGAGCCGTAGGGGACCCGCTGGGGTTCGGTCTGGGTCATGAGCGTGTGATCGTGCCGAGGGTGGGTGCCCACGTCGTGCCAGCGGATCACACGGCTGTAGGCGTCGTCGAGATCGGTGAGCTTCGAATAGACGAAGGCCGAGCCGTCCGGCATCCAGCCTCCGAAATTCACCTTCCCCGAGATCTCGGTCTCGGTCCAGGTGCCGTCGGCGGTTCGCAGGACATGCAGGATGCTGTTCTCGTCCCCGGCCCGACTGATTCCGAACGCGACCTTCGAACCATCGATCGTCGGTCGCCACCAGTCGAGCGAGACGAGGCCACCGTCGTCGAGCGTGTTCGGGTCGAGAAGAACCCGATCGTCGTCAGCGGTGCCACCGGCGGGGCGGACCTTCAGCACCGACTGGTCGGCACCGGCGGCACGCTCGTTGAAGAAGAGGTGTCCACCGGCCTGCCTGGGGGTTCCGATTCCCGGCACGTTCATGAGTTTCGACAGTTCGTCGACCAGTTCCGGTCGACAGGGGAGGCCGTGGAGGACCTCCTCGGTGTAGGCGTTCTGGGCATCGGTCCAGGTCCGGACCTCCTCGCTTTCGGCCTCCAGCGATTCAAGCCATCGATAGTCGTCGACGAAGGTCTCGCCCTGGATCGTCGTCTCGACCGGGCGTCGTTCGGTGGCGGGCGGTCCGAACGGGGGCGGCGTCGCGAGGATGCCGGTCAGGAGGGTGGTGATGAGTACGAAACAGGGGCCGAGGGACATGGGGAGCTCCAGAGGACGATTGGTTCCGGAGATCCTATCGGGGCCGAGCCGATCGTTCCCTCAGGACCTGTGGGCCCGAGGGGTCGGCCATCGGAAACCCGCTCGTGTGTCGGTTCCGGGCGTGGCGACGACGTGCCGACCGCGGGGACGGGGGTTGCGAGGTGGCTCGAATCGACCGTCGCGGCGGTCGGCGAGGGGATCAGGACAGCGTCCGCATCCGGATCGTCTCGGGGATCGAGCGCATCCGATCGCTGATCTCGGAGATCGAGTCCGCTTCGACGTCGAGGATCACGTAGCTCACCTCCGGGTCGGATTGCAGGTATTCGGCGGTGATGTTCGCATCGATCTCCGCGAGGAGGGTGTGCATGCGACCGAGGACGCCGGGAACGTTGTGGTGGAAGTGCAGGATGCGGTGCCGGTCGGGGCTGGGGATGGGAAGATCGACCTCCGGCACGCTGGCCGAACTGCGGGTGGAGCCTTCGACGAGGTAGCGGGCGAGTTTTCCGGCGGCGTCTCGGGCGATCGCCGCCTGGGCCTCCTCGGTCGAACCTCCGATGTGCGGGGTGAGAATCACGTTGGGAAGTCCGGCGAGCGGGGTCGAGAACGGATCGTCGTTCCGCTTCGGTTCGCTTGGATAGACGTCCACCGATGCGCCGCCGAGGCGACCGTCGCGGATCGCATCGGCCAGGGCGTCGAGATCCACGACCTTTCCGCGGGCATTGTTGATGAGCATCGCTCCGGGCTTCATCCGGGCGAGTTCGGCGGCGCCGAGCAGGCCGCGGGTCGACGGCGCGTCGGGGACGTGCAGGCTCACGACGTCGCTGGTCGAGAGCAGATCGGTGAGCGACGCCGCGGGCAGGGCGTTGCCGAGGGCGAGCTTCGGGGCGGTGTCGTGGAAGACGACCCGCATGCCGAACGCCTCGGCGAGGACCGATACCTGCGAGCCGATGTGGCCGTAGCCGACGATTCCGAGCGTGCGGCCTCGGACCTCGTGGGCGCCGCTGGCGGTCTTCCTCCAGACGCCCTCGTGCAATTCGCGACTGCGGTCGCCGAGTCGCCGGTGCAGGGCGACGATTTCGGCGATGGTCAGTTCAGCGACACTTCTCGTGTTCGAGAAGGGCGCGTTGAAGACCGCGAGGCCTCGTCGGGCGGCATCACGGAGATCCAGCTGGTCCGTCCCGATGCAGAAGCATCCGACGGCCAGAAGGTCCGGGTGCCGGTCGAGAAGGTCGGTCGAGAGCCGGGACTTCGATCGCACTCCGAGGACGGTCACGCCGTCGAGCGCCTCGTCGAGGGCTTCCGTGGTCAGGGCTCCCGTCTCGTGGGTCACCGACACACCGGCGGCCTCGAGCACGGCATCTGCATCCGAGTGAATCCCCTCCAGTAGGAGGGCGCGTCCGGTCGTCATGGGAAGATTCCTTGACTCAGTTTCCGACCACGTCGGGGAGGTCGAAGAGACTGGCCGTCAGATTGACCGGACCGTCCTCGGTGATCAGGACGTCAGCCTCGTGATGGACGCTTCGAGATCCGTCGGCGGAGTAGATCGGCCACTCCCGTCCTTCGCTCCGGATCTCCGTGGTGCTGACCGCCAGCATCGGCTCCACGGCGACCAGCATGCCGGGGCGGAAACTCCGGAAGGCATCCGGCCATTCTCCGGGATACGTCGGAACCACGTTCGAGATGAACGGTGGTCCGTGGAGAGTTCGACCGTATCCATGACCGCCAAGTCCACGGACGAGACCGAATCCACATTTCTTTTCGACGTGATCCTGCACGGCTCGGGCCCAATCCACGAGTGGGCGGCCGGGTTGCATGGCTTCCACGCCCAGCCGGAGAGACTCCCGGCCGGCGATCACCAGATTCATCGAGACCTCGTCGGTGTCCTCGATCACGTACGTCCAGGCGGCGTCGCCGATCCATCCCTCATGCTTGACGCCGATATCGATCGAGAGGAGATCTCCGGATGCGATGGGCGTCGAGGTCATGTCATGGGTTCCATGAACGACGCACTCGTTCACGGACAGACAGGCCTCGCTGGGGAAGGGAGGGTGCCCTCGAACCCGATAGTTCTTGAAGGCGCTCACGCTGTCGAGATCGGCGAGGGTGCTCCCCACGAATGCATCGACCTCCGCGAGGGTCTGGCCGGCGCGGAGGAACTCCACCAGCCGTCGATGGGTCTCCACGACTTTCTCGGCGGCGACGGTCGCTCCAGCAACGTCATGTTCGGCGGTGACGAGCACGGGAGGATGGTACCGAATGTGACGACGCGGTACGTCGACCGAGGCCGACGTACCGCGCGTCATTCGTCATCTTGATCCGTGGGTCAGGCTGCTTCAGTGCTGCAGCACCCGGTCCAACTCTGGGGACCGAAGTTCTGGGTGGGGTTGCCGCCGGGGACCGTGGTCTCGGGAGCCGGGACATTGGCGAAGCCATTCCAGGTCGTGGCCGTGGGGTGCCAGCCGTTGTCGTAGCCGTTGAAGCCGGCGTGGACAGGGGTGTTCCAGCCGTTGCTGTAGCCGTTGAAACCGGCGTAGGCGGGGGTATTCCAGCCGTTGTTGTAGCCGTTGAAACCGGCGTAGGCGGGGCTGTTCCAGCCGTTGCTGTAGCCGGCGTAGTCTGCGGGGCAGGGGCCCGAGCAGGACATGGGATCGCCGCAGCAATTGTTGTAGTTGTAGTCGTTCTGGTTGGTGTAGCAGTTCTGCATTGGTTGATCGTCTCCGTGAATGAGTTGGATCCGATCGAGCGATCCTGCGCGCCGATCCATCGGCGGGTTCACAGCAGAAATCGATCTTGGATCCTGAAAAGGCACTTCGTCCGCACGCCTGCGGACCACGAAGCATCGACCGACCAAAGGGGCGACTTCGGTCCGTGGATCGAAAAGATCGATTTTTGGATTCGGCGGGCGGAGAAGGGGCTCAAAGCCTGGTATTCGAGTGGTCTCCGCCGTGAAACGCCTCAGGCGGGGTCGGGCCATCCGGTGTGGAACCACCGGCCTTCCAGCATGACGGCGACCGGGCCCGGTCCGGCGACTTCCACTCCGAGCGTTCGCTCGTCGGCGGTGTCGAGAAGGAGAAGATCCGCTCGCTTCCCGATCTCGAGTGAGCCGACTTCGTCCTGAAGACCAAGTACGCAGGCGGCGTTGAAGGTCGCGGCGGTGATCACCTCGGCGGGTTTCAAACGGCACTTCCGGCAGGCCAGGGCCATGGCGAAGGTCAGGGATGGCGAGGGGGCGGAGCCGGGGTTGAAATTGCTGGCGACCGCGATCGCGCCGCCCAGATCCACCAGTTCCCGTCCTGCCGCATACCGATCATCAAGGGAGAAGCCGCTCGAAGGGAGCAGGACGCCGATGGTGGAACTGGCGGCCAGATGACGGAGGTCCTCCGGCGTCGTCGCCTCGAGATGATCGACGCTTCGGGCCCCGAGTTCGATGGCGAATCTCGTCATGCCGAGGCTGTTGAATTGATCGGTGTGGACTCGAACCCCGCACCCGAGTTGCACCGCCGATTCGAAGAGTCGACGACAGTCGGCGAACGACCAGGCTCCTTCCTCGCAATAGGCGTCGCAGACGATCCCCGGGAATGCCGCCGCTACGGCTGGAAGCGCCTCCGTGATGATGCGGTTGACGGCGTGATCGGGATCATCGGCATCCGAATCGAGGGCATGGGCTCCGAGGAAGGTCGGGATCACGGTCTGGGGTGTTCGTCCTGCGGCGGCATGGATTGCCCGCAGCATCTTGAGTTCCGTGTCCGGATCCAGGCCGTAGCCGGACTTCACTTCGATGGTGCCGGTCCCGAGGCGTGCGGTCTGCTCCAGTCTTCGGAGCAACGCTTCCACCAGTTCGGTCTCGCTGGCATTCCGGACGCTTCGGACCGTGGACATGATGCCGCCGCCCGCGGCGAGAATCTCCAGATACTCGGCGCCAGCCAGTCGGGCTTCGAATTCATCGTTCCGATCCCCCAGGAAGCAGGCATGGGTGTGGCAATCAACCAGCGCGGGCATCACGACCTTGCCTCGGGCGTCGATGATCCGGGTTTCCGCGGTGAATTCCGGCGGGGTTCCGTTGCCGAGGTCCCTGATCCTGCCCCCCTGAACGAGAACCCATCCTCGGTCGAGGACTCCGAGTTCGGAGAGGTCCGAACCCCGTCGGGGAGCGTTTCCCGATTCGGGAGAACGCAGAGTCAGGACTCTGGCATTCGTGATGGCGATGGAATCCGAGTCGGTCATAATTGGAAACCCTAGCAATCCGGTGTCGAGGGGAACGATTTCGAGGGCTCATGGGCGACGATGGGCGGTGTAGACTGCTCTCCTGCCGTTCGAGCCGACGTTTGAAAGGTGGTCCCAATCTTCGGAGTGATTCCAGCATGAGCAGCTCGCTTCCCAATCACCACACCACCAGCCTTGTTGAAATCACACGACGCGACGGTGTCTTGCTGGTCAAGCCCGCGGGGCCCAGCATCGGTCAGCGAGAGGCCCCGATCATCCAGGACGAGGTCATGCCTTATCTCGAAGAAATGGGCAAGAGTCTGGATCATCTGGTCGTGGATCTCTCCTCGGTGACGTTCATGTCATCCATGGGGCTGGGCATGTGCATCTCGTTCCGGAACAAGGCCTCCACCTGCAAGTCCGACTCGATCCTCTTCGGAGTCTGCAAGGAACTGCTCGGCCTTCTCTCGATGATGAAGATCGAGAAGCTGTACAAGATCGCGAAGGATCAGGCGCATCTCGACAAGCTCTTGAAGTGACGAATCAGGGCCGCTTGCTCGGTATCGGCGGGCCGGTTCAATCGGCTGATGTCGAACCCGGGGTATAGACGACCACGTCTCCACGTCCGAGATCTTCGGGGTCGAGCGCGTTCATCTCGTCATCCCGACGAACACAACTGATGACCAGCAGGTCGGTCTCCGGGCGGAGCCGCCGGATCTCGCCGATGGTGCCACCTTCGAGATCGCTGTGGAATCGACCGATGAAGTGGATCACCCGCTCGATCTGCGGATCGTCCATCGCCATCGTGATGGATCTCGCCATGGTCGCATCCCAGACCTGTTGACTTCGGAAGGTCGCGATGATCGATTCTTCCTCGATCTCGTCGCCCCGGAAGCCACGCATCGTCTCGGCGAATCGCTCGTAGTACGGGCCGTCGTCGAGTGCGGGAGGAATGTCGAACCAGTTTCGTTCCTCCTCGGGGAGCGCGCGCAACACGTCATAGCCTTCCTTGCGAGCTCGGGAGACGTATCGACGTGGCGCGTTCGCGGCGACGATCGGTGCTTCGCTGGTTCGGGCCGCGTCCAACGCAGGTTGATAGAAGCGATACCACCCTTCCTCGCCGCCCCAGTTGCGGGAGCCGGTCTGCTCGACGAAGTCGTCGGTCTCCAGCGAACCGACGAGCCAGGCGTCCACCAGAGCCTGCTCGTCTCGTTCGAGCATCTCGAGCGAGAGTGCGGAGGCGGAATCCGTGGAAAGTACCGCCTTGAAGAGCGCGAGTTGGACCGCATGAGCGCCGGGGTCGTCGTGTTCCTCACCGATCACGATCACTTCGGCCGCGTTCGCACGAGCGATCAGATCATTCCAGCTGATCGGCGCTTCCGTGATTCCATCGAAGACCGGCAGCGTTCGAGGATCGGGCGGAGGTGGAGGCGTCTTCTGGCCCGTCGTGCAGCCGATGGCCAGCCCGAGCCAGATCACCATGAGGACGCCGACGATGGTCGACATACTCGTGCGTCTTCCCGTCGAGGAGTGCGTGACTGGAATCAGGAGCTCGTTCATGGGGTCCATTGTCGTTGTTTTTTCGGAACCAAGGGAGGTGGAACTGCGAGTTCTGGTGGGGTTGTGAGGAGGGCGTCGGGTCGCTCGACGGCCGCCTCCGAGGGCGATCTTGGAATCAATCCGAGTGGTGGCATACTCGATCGAGATCAGGAGAAGCCTCTTCCATGCCCCTTGAACGCCCTTCAAACTCGATTCGAGGCCTCGAACTCGCCCGGTCGATCGTGGTGGCGGTTTCCGGGATGGCGTTGTTTCCGTTCACGCTCGCCTCGGCAGACGCCTTCTCGCCGAAGGGTGATGACGACGCGTCGTTCTGCCTGCTCCATCACGAACCCTTCGAGTCGTTCTCCGCTCCGCAGGATGTCGCGGAAACGGGGTTCTCGATCGACTGGTGCCAGACCGGAGGATCGGTGGCCTCGAGTGGTTTCTGTCCGACGGGTCAGATGTTCCGGATCGAACCGGGCGGCCGGATCGGCGCTCGCTTCTCCTCGGCAGTGGAATGCGGGCGTCTGCGAATCGGTTTCGTCGCGTCGAGCCTCTTCGATACCTTGTCGAGGATCGAGATCGGGCCGGCGATCGACGGGTGCGACGGGCCGATCGTCCAGTTCTTGGACATCGACGTCTCGAAGGGTGAATGCCGGCAATTCGAGGTCGAGTGCCTGCTCGACGAGTCCGACTTCGGCGCGGAGATCGCGATCCGATGGATTCACGGCGGGGGTGACGGCATCCTCCAGATCGATGAGATCACCTTCGAAGGGATGCACTGTTGTGGCGAGCCGTCCCATTCCTGCTGCGAGTCGGGCGGGCCGGGCTGCGATGATCCGGTGATTCAGGCGTGTGTCTGCGATCAGGACCCGTACTGTTGCGAAACGGCGTGGGACGAACTCTGCATCGCCGCGATCGCCGTGGGCGATTGCGGCTCCTGCGTCGACGCATGCGAGCTCGGTCTGGCAACCGATTTCGGCGATCTCTACATCCCCGGCGGACTCTGTGCCGCATTGCCGGAGGTGTTCGACGCCTGCTCTGGTGTAGGTCCGTACCTGACCACCTCCGGCGGCTGTGCCGGCCGTGGAGATGCGGCGCTTCGATTCGCCGGTGGATTTCCCTGGTCGACGGTGGAGACCCGGTGCATCGGCTTCGGAGAGAGCGTGACGGCGTCGCTTTCGTTCGTGTGTTCGACGAGCCCGGGGGTTGCGGGTCCGGTGATCGAGGCCAGATGGCTCGATCTGGCTCCCGTCGAGATCTTTCGAGTGCCCTTCGGCAGTGACCCCGGATGCCGCCCCTTCTCCGTGGATCTCACCGCCTTCATCGGCCTGCCGGAATTCCGACTTCGTCTTCGATCCGGCTCCTCCGTCGGTGACGCCACGCGGATCGATGACCTGCGAATCGAGCTCGATGCCGATCACGGTCCCTGCGTCGCCGGGGCTCCCGGATGCTCCGATCCATCCATCGAGGGCTGCGTCTGCGATCTCGATCCCTTCTGTTGCGAGGTGGGTTGGGACGATCCCTGCATCACGCTTTCCGCAGTGATCTGCGGGTCCGATTGCGGAATCCCGGCATGTGGGACCGGAGGCCATTGTGGTCTGTCGCGTTCGGAACCCGGGTGTGAGGATGTCGACTGCTGCACGGCGGTCTGTTTCGAGGATCCGTTCTGCTGCCTCGTTCGCTGGGACGAGTCGTGCGTTCAGACGCAGGTCGTCGTGTGCGGTCCCGAGGTTGGTGGCGACTTGAACGATGACGGTCGAGTCGATGGTGCCGATCTCGGAATCCTGCTCTCGCTCTGGGGCACCTCGGATTCTCTCGCAGACCTGGATGGAAGCGGCTCCGTCGACGGGGGAGACCTCGGCTTGATTCTCGCATTCTGGAGTTGAAGGTGGAGTCAACGAGTGCAACGAGGGCGTCTGCTCCGCTACACTTCGACCTCATGTCAAAACGAAAAGACAAGAAGAAGTCCCGAAAGTCG
>JABABZ010000051.1 GCA_014237965.1 Phycisphaerales bacterium
CGAGCTGCAACGACAAACGGTGTTGCGAAGACATCTGTGCCAAGGACCCCACGTGCTGCGACACCACATGGGACACCGTCTGCGTCGAACTGGCCCGCCAAAGCACCCGCTGTGGTTGCGGCGCCAACTGGGACTGCGGCGACCCCTGTGCGGGATCGTGCTGCCTTCCGAACGGAACGCCCAAGTGCGACGACGACTCCTGCTGTGACTCGGTCTGCGCCGACGACTCCTATTGCTGCGACGTGGAATGGGATCTGGTCTGTGCCGGCATGGCATTGACCAACGAAGACTGCACGGGGCTCGAAGATGCCTGCCCCGTGGCGGTGTGCGGCGACCCTGAAGCCGGCGACTGCTGCTTCCCGAACGGCACCCCTTCCTGCAATGACGAGGACTGCTGCGACGATGTCTGCGATCTTGACGAGGCATGCTGTGAGATCGCCTGGGATGCGGTGTGTGCTCAGATCGCCGCCGAAGTCTGCAGCGACCTCTGCGACTCGGACCTCGAGTGCGGTTCCAGCGATACCGGCCCATGCAATGTCCCGCATGCCGGGCCATACTGCGACGACGCCGGATGTTGTGAGCAGGTCTGCCTCTACGAGCCGTTCTGCTGCCTCGGGGACTGGGACGAGTTCTGCGTCCTGCTCGCCGAGACCTACTGCACGCCTTGAGCCGGCCGGAGAAACGCGGCCGCCTCGGGCGGAGTCACTTCGCGGATCGACGGATGACCAGGATCGTGAGGTCGTCATCGAACCGATCGCGATCGGCCCAGGCCACGAGATCCGCATGGATCAGTGACGGGTCGGCATCATGGGCGATGATCGAGGCCTTCACCCGATCAAGGCCGTACCGGTCGCCATCTCGAGCGGCGGACGGCTCTTCCGCCAGCCCATCACTGAACAGGACCAGGGCGTCGCCGGGTTCGAGCTGAAGGGTCGCTTCGACCGCCGGCAGGGGCTCGATTCCCAGTGGCGGCCGTCGGACTCCGTCGAGCAACTCGACATCGCCTCCTGCTCGCCGAAGCATCGCCAGACCGTGACCTGCATCCACGTACCGGACCAGCCCGTCCGGGTCGATCCGTCCGCACCAGAGCGTGATGAAGCAGGCTTCCGGGATCGCCCGAATCGCCCAGCGATCGAGCTGCTCCACGATCTCCGCCGGAGGCAACCCCGCCTCGGCCAGCGTGTCCGCGCAGGCCTGCGTGCCGGCCATGACCATCCCGGCACGCGCGCCCTTCCCACTGACGTCGCCGAGGATGACATGAATCCCGTCAGACAGCGGCCGCAAGTCCACCAGATCACCCGCGATCACCCGGCCGGGGATCGCGACGGTCGCCCATTCCAACGAGCCGAGCCGCCCGGACTCGCTCGGCAGGAGCAATTCCTGAACCGCCCGTGCCGCATTCATCTCGGAAGACATCTGCGCCCGTTCCATCTCCGCTCGACGACCGCGCTGCATCCGAAGCGAGACGGCGCAGAGTTCCGAAATGGCGTCGAACCAGGCGACCAGTTCGCCGTCGGCGATGCCCTTCCGACAATCTGCATAGATGGCGAGCGCATTCCCGTCGGCCGTATCGAAGCAGCGGCACAATGCCTCTCGAACCCCGGCGACGGCGAGACTCTCCGCCTGTTCGACCTCGGGATTCTCCTCCAACCGAATGGTCCCGCCCGAGGCCAGCGCCGCCTTGAGCAACGTGCCGGAATAAGGACGAGGTTCCATTTCTTCGGCTCGATCCGAGGATCGGATCGCGACGGCCCGGGCCTCACCGCCTTCCATCCGAAGAACCATTCCCCGATCAAGTTCACACCCATCAAGCAGGCACTCGAGCAACGCGCCGAACACTTCTTCTTCACCACTCCGGGTGGAGGCCCGCTGGACCGCTGCGACGAGGCCGTCGAATCGATGGCGGAGATGCGGGCTGGCATGCGCCTCCGCGAGCTCACCCCCGATCTGGTCACCGTCCAACAGAATGCCTGCGGTCGCTTCCTGGCCGAGCACCAGCATGCTCCATGGATTGATCTCGACCAGATCGCCTTCGACGATCCTGGAGAATTCACCGGGTGCCATTCGCCGACCGTTGACGTAGGTCCCGCGGGTCGAATGGAGATCCTCGATGAGCCAGACCCCATCCTCGTCGGGTCGAAGCGAGGCGTGGTGCCGAGAGACGCCGGGATCCGCAAGGAGAATGTCCGCATCACGACTTCGCCCGAGTACGGCGGGCCCCTTGAGATCGTGAATCTCCTCCTCGAGCCCCGTGGCTTCTGCGTTGCGTAATCTCAGTCGTATGGAAGTCATGTTCGGCCCTAGGGTACCCCGCACACTCAATTCGGTGCCAGCGAGACCCCTGTATCCACCGACCAGAGCCCCAGATTCGCCAGCGGCCACGCCTGAAGAGGATGCGACTCCGGCTCTGCGAACACCGCCGACATCGCCGTCGCGTTCAAGAGCGGTTCGAGGGCCGCTTGAACGGCGTCGTCTCCGAGGATCTCCGCCGCCCAGGGAGCGAACGGCATCGGAAAACTCGCTTTTGGCCGCTCGATGATCGCAGCCGGCAAGGACGAGCGAAATCCCGACCTCAATGCGGTCTTGGTTCGGAGCACGTCCGATCCATCATCGGACCATCCAAAGAGCTCCTCGGTGGCGATTCTCGCCGCCGCGTCCGCCACGCGTCGATCCGCGAAGGGAGGTCTCGCCTCCACGGATGCCAGCATGCACGAGGCGTTCAATCGGCCGAGCAATCCCGGGAGATTGACCATCTGCAACCAGTGCAGATACGAGCGCGGATCGCTGCTGCTCCCACCACACTCGATCGCTGCGGCCGTCTCACCGATCAACACGGCATCGTGTCGAGCCGCCTCCACCCATCCCGCTGCGAGAAACGCGGCCTTCCGACTCGGCGAGATCCACGACGCAGACTCCAACAGCAATGCTGCCGCCGCCTCCGGACCGGGATCCGTCTCTGCGATCGCCAGCGCGAGCTTGAGAATCGGCACGTATCCGCCGAGAAGTTCGTCCGCGCCCTCCCCACCGATCGCGACTTTCACACCGGCGCCTCGAACTGCTTCCGCCAGCGCATTGATCGCGATCTCATTGGGAGTGCCCAAAGGCATTCCAAGAGCACGGACCATCCTTCGCCACCGAACCGTGGGGCCCTCGGATGCCGAGAGCACGGGGACTTCCAGATGCTCGGTTTCGAGCCTCGATGCCATCAACGCTGCCGCCGCCCGGTCCGGATCATCCTCACCATCTCCGCCCATCGCCGTGAAGGTCCGGAATGCGTCATATCGAGGCCGCGCGAGCGTGAGCAGCGCGGCGCTGTCGATTCCGCCGGAAAGCAGACCGCAGACTTCGACATCACTCTGCAGATGGGCTGTGAGTGATTCGCTCACGGCCGAGTGCAGGCAATCGACGGCCGCCGCACCGGTGAGTTCGCCGGTGGCACGGGGCGGGGTCCACCAACGCGAGGCGGTGATCCGGGGTTCCTCCTCGCCCGTCAGGATTCGAACCAGCCCTCCGGGTCGAACCGTGTGGAGGCCGTCGATCATCGTCCTCTCCCCGGTGGTCACCCGGATGGTGGAGAGATATGCGGACAGCGTGACCGGGTCGACTCGCCGACGCACCGCAGGGTGTTGCATCAAGGTTCCGAGTTCGCTCGCGAAGACGAATTCGTCGGATGCATCGGACGCCACGGTCCAATGCAGCGGGATGACGCCGAACGGGTCTCGCGCCAGATGCAGTTCGCGAGCCTCCGGTCGATACCATGCGATGGCGAACATTCCTCTGAAGCGATCGAGCGCCCGCACGCCCCAGCGATGGACGGCGGCGGCGGCGGTCTCGGCATCACAACCGGTCTCAAATCGCTCGCCCTCCGCTTCCAGCGCCGCCCGGAGTTCGAGGTGGTTGAGCAGTTCGCCGTTGAAGACGACGACCGTCGTCCCACCGTCGGTACCGCTCGCTCGATGCCGAACGATGGGCTCCCGGCCATGAACGGGATCCATGATCGCGAGTCGCCGGTGGCCGATCCAGGCGGAGGCATCGTTCCACTCGCCGGCATCGTCCGGCCCACGATGCGCCATCACATCCCGGAGCCGTCGCCGACCGGAAGGATCGAGCGAGGGCGTGTTTCGACCGCACGCGAGGATGCCGATGATGCCGCACATGAATAAGCCGTGGACTCCGCTGATCATCTGGAACGACGCCGATCACGTCGCGCCGACGATTCCTCCTTCGACCGCTCGACGTTCCGGACTGGAGAACCCGACCGTCACTTGGTCCCGGAGGGGCCGCCGTTCTTGAAGTACTTCTCCTGGACCGCTTCCTCGAGATCGACGTCGCAGATGTTCGCCAGTGTGGTCAGCCAGGCGAGCACGTCGGCGAACTCCTCGCGAAGGTTGGCCTCGTCTCCATCACCTCGTTCCCGGCGGCCGAAGGCCTCGGCCAGTTCCCCCACTTCCTCACTGAACCAGAGGAAGGTCCCGGGGACCCCTCGAGCGGCATCGGTCTCGTGATATCGCTCACGGATGAACTGCTGGAATTCGGCAAACTGCATGAGAACCTCCGGGATGGAACTGGATTCTGAATCGACTGGGGAATGTGGATCGAAGTTTGGTGGCCCATGTCCGAACCGTCCTGGTTCTAGTGTCTCCGCTGACGACGTTCTCCGGGGGGCCGCTTCGTGGAATTTCTACTTCCTCGCCATGACGGAACCTCCTCGTGATCCCGCCTCGCCATGCCTCATCGCTCGAACCGCCGCCGCTGAAGCCGGTTCGTCCCCTCGATGAACCTGGCCCGACGACGGCAAGCATCCAACCCCGAGACGCGGTCCGAGGCCGAGTACGTGACCATCCCGGACAGGCTGTTCACCCGCTCGGAAGACGCATTCCCGCCGCCAGCAAACCCCGTCGCACGGAATCTCCAGTGACCGAATCCCCCGCCAGAGCATCCGACGGTCACCACGCCGCGAAAGTCCCTCCAGCGGCGACCGGACACCAGCAACTCGAGCTTGAGAGCCTCGTCGAACAGGTCCGGGAGACCGCGCCCGCCAACGAATCACCGAAGCCGGGAAGATGGTCGATGACCTGGCGGCCCGAAAGCGACCCGGCCTCCGACGCGTCCCAACACCCTGCCGCCCGGGTCGCGCGCGAGAATGCCGCGGCCGCGGGATCGCAGCCTGCGATCCCGGTCATGCCTGAACCCTCGGTAGACCCGGAAGCTGCAACGAGTCCCGAAGCCCCGGAGGCCGCGGAAACACGACCTGCTCCAGCCGATGACCGGCCCCCGACATCACCAAGGGAGGGAGGCGCGACGCAAGCGATGGGAGCCTCGGAAGCCCGCACGATCCCTCGGGGGCCACGGTCGAATCTTCTGACCGCGGCCGGATGGCTTCTGGCCGCCGCCCTGGCCGCGGCGTGGATGGCCTCGAGTCTGCGAGACACCCCTCCGAGTCCGGATTCGAGTGCCGAGGTTCCGCGTGATGTCCTGGCCCGTCCACTCGGCATCGTTCCAGATGCCACCCCCATCGAGCCGGAAAAACCGAATCAGACCTCGAGCGCCCGTCTCGACCAGCTCGAATCGAACGCAGTCCGCCTGCGCTCCGATCTGGGACAACGCGATTCCGAACTTCGGGAGCTTCGGTCGGCCGTCGAAGAACTGACCGCCGCCCTGGCCGAAGCCGCGGACGATGCGGCCTACTCCGCCCGCGAACGCGTCCTCCTTCAGGAGGAGCTCGAGGCGGCCCTGCTTCTCCTCGGGACGTCGGAGGCGGACCGATGAGTTCGCTTCGCCGGGGCGGGACGACTCCGATCGGCGTCATTCGACCTCTCGACGATCGATCTCAATCGGCTTACAATCCCGGATCGCGACGCCAACAACCGTCGCAGACTGGTCCGTGTAGCTCAATTGGATAGAGCACTGCCCTCCGAAGGCAGGGGTTGGAGGTTCGAGTCCTCCCATGGACGTTCGCTCGAAGATATTGCGAACCCGTGAACCAGAGGGTTCACGGGTCACCGGCTCCGGCGGGTCGGGCGGAGATTCGCCTCCCCTCGACGGCCCAAGGAACTCCGCCACTGCTTCGCCGGCCTGGCTTTCTCTGCCGCGTCCCTTATCGGCCCTCCAGGAGCAATGCTTGCCACCGCTGGCGGATGCAAGCTCCGGAGCCGTCTTCGCCACCCGTGGACCTCTCCCGAACTCTGCCCAGCACCCGCATCGAGACGGAAAGCCACTGCCTGCGTTCTCGAGCACCTCGACATCCCGCCTTGTTTCGCCGGGACCGCCTTGGGAGCGGCCATCAAGGACGCCTTCATCTTGCTGGACTCCGACAGCCATGAGTGTTTCCCAGTCTGAAGACTTTTTCTTGCGGCTCCATCGACGATCCTCGATAGTGAAATCATGAACCCCCCGCCATACGCACCCATCGCAGCAGTACTCTTGATTTCGGCTTCCGCGTGCAACCCCGTCCTCGCCGACGTCCTGACCGTGAACCTGGACGGCTCGGGCGACTTCACCTCGATTCAGGCGGCGATCGATTCGGCGAGCGATGGCGATCTGGTTCTGGTGAGCCCCGGCATCTACACCGAACCCAGCGACCATGTCATCGATCTGGTCGGCAAGGACATCGTGGTGAGCGCGATTGGGACGGCACAGGAGACGATCATCGACGGCGAGGGGATTCGCCGCGGGATCTTCTGCGGGAGCGGTGAGACTGCCTCCACGGTCATCGAGGGATTCACCATTCGCAATTGCTTTCCGACTTGGTACGACTGGAACGAAAACGGGGCGATCGACTTCTGGGAGTACTTTGGCGGTGGATGTTGGAATCGCGACGGAAGCAATCCGACGATTCGCGAGTGCATCTTCATGGAAAATCGAGCCGAGTACGGGGGCGCGATCTACAACGGAGACGAGAACGGCGCCTCTTCCAATCCGCATCTGGAAGGCTGCCAGTTCCTCGACAACGGTCTCGCCCAGGGACTCGGCGGCGCGATCTACAACATGCGCAGCAGTCCGACGATCCTGAATTGCGCATTCTGGGAGAATCGATCTTATTTCGGAGGTGCCATCCTCAACTTCAACGGAAGTGATCCGACCTTGACCGGATGCGCTTTTCTGTCGAACCACGCCATCAGCGACGGCGGCGCGATGTACAACGACGCCAGCGAGCCGACCCTGGCCGAGTGTGAGTTCATCGAGAACACGGCATCAGACGACGGTGGCGCAATCTTCAATGCGGACCCCTCGAGCATCGCCAACATTCCCGTTTTCGACGAATGCCTGTTCCGCGGCAATGTCGCTTCGGCCGAAGGCGGTGCCATGCACAACTTCTCCGCGAGTCCCACCATCACCAATTGTGAGTTCTCCGAGAACGCCGCCACCGGCGGTGGCGCCATCTACAGCTGGAATGGAAGCACGCCGGCCATCGGTTCGAGCACGATCTGCGGAAACACGCCCGACCAGATCGGCGGCCCCTTCTCGGATCAAGGCTCGAATTCCATCACGGACACCTGCGGCAGCGACTGCCCGACCGATCTCGACGGCGACGGGACGACCGGCGGAGGTGATCTCGGCCTCGTGTTCGTCGAGTGGGGCCGATGTCGGTCCTGCCCCGCCGATTTCAATGACGACGGGATGGTGAACGGAATCGATCTGGGCATGCTCTTCGTCGAATGGGGCCCCTGCTTCTGAGGTCGCTGGTTCCGCTCTGCATCGCGACTCGTTCTGCAAACCGGCGTCAAGGCCCTCGGGAACGGGCTGGGACCTCGATCGATCTTCCCGGTTGACCCGAACGGGCTATCCTCGTCTCCGATGAGTTACGTCTTCGCCATCCTTGGTGATTGGTTCGGCACCACCGCATCCGTGTATTGGATCGCTGCCATCACAGCGGTTGTTGCGGCGACGATCGGCCTGGCGATGGGTCTTCGGCGACGGGCCGATCCGTCTTCAAGCGGCCCATCCAACATCTTCGCCTCGGCGGAGACCCCCGACCTCGGACTGCTCTCCATTGATCCCGCCGGCCGACTCGTCGGATGGAGCCCGGGAATCGGCCACCGGCTCGGCGTGTCCGGAGAAACGGCACCTCTTACCTCCGCCCGCTGGCGCCGGAAGGTCCACGAGTCGGATCAGTCGACGCTTTCTTCGATCATTGATGACGCGACGCCCGTTCGTGTGGGAAAGGGGCAGTTCAGGATCGAGAACGGAGATCGAGGTTGGCGGTGGATGTACGCCCGCTGTCTTCCCGACGAAACCGGCTCGATCCAGATGCTTCTGGTCGATCTGACCGACCGAATCGAGACCGAACAGAGCCAGCGTGAATCAGATCACGTCCACCGGGTGGCGGGCACGGTGATCGAGTCGCTCGCCCATTCAGAGGACGTCGAAGAGACCGCCACGGAAGTCCTCGGGTTGCTCGGCGACGAACTCGAACTGACCCGGCTTTCCTGGTTCGAGGTCGACTCGAACTCCAACAACGTGAATCTGCTCGCGGCATGGACGCACGGCCTGTCTGGAGAACTACCGGAATTCGATCCCCACGCAGGAATCGCCGACGAATTCGGCCCCCTTCATGACGGGCTGCCGTTGATCGGGACGGCGGCGAATCCAAGGTCACTCGTCCTTCCGATTCTGGTCAATGGGCGACTTGCCTTCGTTCTCTCGCTTGAGACCGAGGCTTCTAATCGCTGGTCCGGTGCCACCCTCACCGAACTCTCCCGCGTCTCAGACGCATTCGGCAGACGCATCGAACAGGAGGAATCGGCCCACGAGCGACAGGAATTCGCCGCACTCAAGGGATCGCTGGAGAGATCCGAGGTCATCGCCCAGTTGACCAGCGGCGTGGCCCACGATTTCAACAACCTCGTCTTCGCGATCTCCGGACGCGTTTCACTTCTTCTTCGGCACGCCACGGATCCCACCTTCGTCGAGGGGCTCGAGGAGATCCGCTCGACCGTCGCCTCTGCCGGGGAACTCGTCAAACGCCTCCTCGCCGCACAGCGTGGCGACGCCGAACCCGTGGAGATACCCCTTGCAAAGGAGCTCGAGAAGGTATTCAGAACCGCATCACGATTGATACCCAAACGCATCGGCTTTCACGCGAAGATCGACCTGGGCGAAGCCGGCGGCGACCTGGTCATCACCGCGCCGCCGAGCACTCTTCAACAACTGATCCTCAATCTCGTGGTCAACTCACGAGATGCCCTCGGCGCCAAAGGACGAATCGAACTCTCGGCGAACAGGATCGCTGGAGGATCGGTGGAGATTCGGGTCGACGACGACGGCCCCGGGATTCCCGCCGCGGACCGCGATCGACTGAAGGCCCCGTTCGTCAGTGGCGATTCGAGCGATGGAAACGGACTCGGACTCGCCATCTGCTCCCGTGTCGTCGAGGAGTCCGGAGGTCGGTTCGAATTGACCACGTCACCGCTCGGCGGCCTTGGAGCACGAGCGGTGATCCCCGTCCGAAACGGAACGGCGAAGGTCACCGAGGCCCCCGTAACCCTCAGATCACTCGAGAGAACCCCGAATTCCGTGCTGGTCGTGGAGGACAACCAGGTGATCCGCGACGTGCTCGTCAAGTTCTTCCAAGGCGCCGGTGCGACCGTCGTCTCACGAGGCGACGCCTTGACCGTGGAGACGATCCTCGAGGAACACCCTGAGATCGAACTCCTGGTCTTCGATATCGATCTCCCGGAGCGAACCGGTGTGGAATGCTTGACGAGCCTGCGAAATGCGGGCGTGAAGACGCCCTGCCTGCTGGTGACCGGCGGCGTGAGCGATCCTCCCGAGCTCGAACGCATCGCCTTCCTCCGAAAGCCCTTCAAGATCGATGCGCTTCTTGCCTGTGCCCGATCCCTTCTCGACACCTACCCACCCGAAGAAGGCGAGTGAGGTCGCTCGCGTTCTTCAAATGGACGGGATTTCTCTCAACCAGAGACAGGCCTTGAACTCAGGGTTCGATCAGACCCTCGCGGATCGCGTACCGCGAGAGGCCGACTCGATCGTGAATCTCCAGCTTCGTCATCAATTGCGTGACGTGCTTGTCGACGGTCTTCACGCTGATATGCATCAACGGAGCGATCTCCTTCTTGGAGAGTCCCTTGGCGATGTACCTCAGCGTCTCCAACTCGCGCGAAGAGAGCAGGGAGAGCCGCGAACCGCCGCCCTGCTGGCCAGGCATCGTGGCGATTCGTTCACTCACACTCGTCGAATAGAAGGACCCACCTTTTCCGACGGCTCGAATCGCGGCGACAAGCTCTTCCGGATCATCGCCCTTGTAGACGTAACCGCGAGCGCCGGATGCCTTGGCCGACTCGATGAAGTGATCGTTGCAGGAACCCGACAGGAAGATCACTTCCGTCTTCGGGCTGATCTGTCGAACCTCCGTCGCGGCTTGAAATGCGTCGATCCCCGGCATGTCGATATCCAGAACCACCATATCGGGTCGATTCGTGGCGGTCTCCCGGAGGGCCTGGTCGGCATTCTCGACATCCGCCACGACGCTCAACCCCGGAGAGTCGTTCAGGAGCGCGACCAATGCGGAGCGGATGAGCGAATGGTCGTCAGCGATGATGACGCTCTGATTGGTGTGCATGGATCCCCAAGTTGATCTTGAGTGGCTGCAGCAGGGCGGTGATGAAGAACTTTCAGGAAAAACTCACCATACCCTAATTGAAAACGTCCTCGCAGGCATGAAAAGGCGGTTTCTGCCGTCCAATCGTGCATGTAGGTATCGACCCCATAGCGAAACCAACTACACGAGTGTTTTATGAGTAACGACCCTTCGGTGAGGCGATGGATCCGATCGGGTCGGCGACAAGTGCGAAACGGCGACCAGTTGAGTGATCAACTGACCGTGATGTTCCGGGGGATTTCAGGAATAACAACTGCAGGAAGGCGAATCGCGATGGCAACCCAAGAATCGACCGTGAAACAAAGACGCTCGGATATCGTACTCGGCCTGTTCGAAGCGTATTACGAGCGTGTCTACGCCTTTGCTCGAAAGTCGGCCGAGCCGGCGGTCGCGGAAGATGCCACGCAGGAGGCCTTCGTCCGCCTGCTCCAGCATCCACGCCTGGAAGAGCTGGACATCTCGATCAGCTATCTCCTCAAGATCGTTCACAACATCCTCCGCCGTCGATACTCACGATCCGTCCGACTTCGTGAGATTCTCGATGAGAAGGTGAAGCCTCGAGAAAGACAGCGACACGAAGCCGGCGACATTCTCGAAGGCAAGACCGCCGAAAGCATCGCCACGATGAACTCCGTCGAGCGAGCATTCGGAAGACTGAGTTCCGACGAGCGTGACGCACTCCGAATGATCGTCTGCGAAGGAAAAAGCTACGCCCACGCGGCGCGAAGCCTCGGCGTCTCCGTGACCACGATCAACAACTGGAAGCATCGGGGCATCGACAAGCTCCGCTGCAACCTCGACGCCGAGACGGCCATCGAGGAGGCTCGCCGGGGTTCGAAGCATGCCCGCTCGGCCTGAAGCCGGCGGACCTTGGAGGCCGAGCCCGAACGTGGGATCACGCAGGATCCCATCGAAAGGGAGTCTCGGACGCGAAGAGAGCCACATCCATGCCACGAGGCTGCTAGCCTCGTGGCATGGTTGATGAAGATCCTACCAATGACGACCTCGATCGCTTCGCCGGCGAAACCGGATACTGCCCCGACTGCGGAGCGGAGATCTGGGACGAGGCGTACCAATGCCCGCACTGCAACGAGATCGTCGAGAATCGAGTCAGCCACACACCCACCGATGCGGCCGGTGGCATTCTCTCCGCGAAGTCGGTGGTGGTTATGGTGATCGTGATCATCGCGATTCTGGTCCTCCTTCAACTCAGATGACCGACACTCCCACCAATCCACCGTCTGAAGAACCGCGGGCCGGAGAGTCCGCGGAACGAAGACGTTTCATCCTGCAGGTCGTCCAACCCGGCCTCGCCGGCCTGATGGACGGCTCGGTATCGACGCTCGCCCCGTTGTTCGCCGCAGCCTTCGCGACCAAGGAGACCGGGCCCACCTTCAAGGTCGGGCTCGCCGCCGCCGTTGGAGCGGGAATCAGCATGGCGTTCGCGGAAGCGATGAGCGACGACGGGAAGATGAGCGGCCGAGGCTCTCCAGTCACTCGGGGCCTGGTGTGTGGCGGCGCCACCGCCATCGGCGGGCTGGGCCATACCCTCCCGTACCTCATCCAGAACTTCGAAATCGCCACGATCGTGGCCGTGGTGGTCGTTCTGGTGGAACTTCTCGTGATCTCGATCATCCGGCGTCGATACATGGATACGCCGCTTCTGAAAGCCCTCTTCGGGACCATGGTCGGCGGCCTGATCGTCTTCGGCTGCGGTGTCTTGATCGGCCAAAGCTGAGTTTCCTCCTCGACCACCGAGGATCCACCAGAACACCGGCTTTCATTCTGGAGCCTCCAATGCCTCGCACGCCTTCCACCATGGTGGAACTTCTCACCACCGCCCCCGAATTCAACCTTCCCGACCCCGACGGACGGATGCACGGCTTGCAGGACGCGGCGGCCGCACCGGCGGTGCTCGTCGCATTCATCTGCAATCACTGCCCGTTCGTGACCCACATCGCCGATCAGCTCTCCGAGCTGGCCCGGGATTGGAAGCGCGACGGCCTGGCCATCTACGCGATCATGTCGAACGACGTCGAGACCCATCCTGCCGATCATCCGAGCGAGATGGCGAAGGAAATGGAAACGCGAAGCTATACATTCCCGTATCTGTACGATGAGGACCAGTCCGTCGCGAAGGCATTCGGCGCGGCGTGCACGCCAGACTTCTTCCTCTTTGATGCCGATCGACGACTGGTCTACCGAGGACAATTCTGCGACAGCCGACCGGGCGGCGAGGAGCCGGTGACCGGGGCCGACCTGGACACGGCGGTCGAAGCGGTGTTGGAGGGCCGGCCGGTTCCGGATGATCAACGGCCGAGTCTCGGATGCAACATCAAGTGGAAGCCCGAGAACGAGCCCTCCGCCTGATCCGACCCCACGGCCTGTGAATTCCCCGGCAGCCCAAAAATGGAACGCGGCCCCCATGGAGGAAGCCGCGAAGCGAGGCGGACGGGACTCGAACCCGCAACCACCGGCGTGACAGGCCGGTACTCTAACCAATTGAGCTACCGCCCCTCGCTGAATTTTCCACTCGCCGAACCGGCGAGATCCCGGCGGAAGACCGCCGAGACGGTACACACTAGCGTCCCCCGAGCCTCCGTCAAGTCGGCCGGAAACCGGGATCTGACCGCACGGAGGGCGGAAGAGGCCGGGGTCACTTGGTGTCCGCCCAACTCGGGCCCCAGGATGGTTCGGCCAGAAGCGGAACCGCCAGATCCATCGCCTTCTCCATCCGTTCCCGGACGAGAGACGCGACGGACTCCACCTCGTCCTCCGGCACCTCGAAGACCAGTTCGTCATGAATCTGGAGGATCATCCGAGCACCGGGATGAACTCCGGGAAGAACCTCATGCAGATCGATCATGGCCCGCTTGATCAGATCAGCAGCGCTGCCCTGCACCACGGTGTTGATCGCCATTCTCTCGCCCTGGCCGCGTTCCTGAGGATTGCGGGCATGAATCTGTGGAATCGCGCGACGCCGGCCCAGGATCGTCGAGACCCAACCCTCCGTCTGCGCCTGTTCGACACAGGCTTCCAGGAACTCCTTGATCCCGGGAAAGCGAGCCTTGTAGTCCGTGATGATCTGATCGGCCCGTGGCACATCCGTGTCACCTCCCAGCCGCCGAGCGAGACCGTAGGGCGTCACGCCGTAGACGATGCCGAAGTTGATCATCTTTGCCGTGGTTCGATCGGCGGCGCCGACTTCATCGAGGGGAATACCCATCACTTCACTGGCGACCGCCGCGTGAATGTCGTCACCTCGATGAAAGGCTGCTTGCAGGTTCTCGTCGCCCGACAAGTGCGCCAACATGCGAAGCTCGACCTGAGAGTAGTCCGCCGCAAGCAACACGTGTCCGGGTTCCGCGACGAACGCCTGCCGGATCCGCCGTCCGACCTCGGTCCGGATCGGGATGTTCTGAAGGTTCGGGTCGCTGGAAGAGAGACGGCCGGTCGCGGTCACCGTCTGGTTGAACGACGCGTGGATACGACCGGTCTCGGATTGGATGGCCCCTTTGAGCGACACGAGATAGGTGTTGACGAGCTTGGTCAGCTGCCGGTACTCGAGAATGAGCGAGGGAATGGGCGTCTCGACCTGTGGGTCCTCGGCGAGTTTCTCCATGACCTCGGCGTCGGTGCTGGGGCCCGTCTTCCCCTTCTTCAGCGGCTTGATTCCCAATCCCGGCGGCTCTGCGGAAGGCAGGTTGAAGAGCGCTGCGGCCAGCTGTTTCGGAGAATCCGGACTGAACGCGTGCGGCGCCGCCTCGACGATCTCCTGACGGAGTTCGTCGATCCTGACCTGAAGTCCCTCCCGTTGACGATCGAGTTCTTCAGGCTCGACTCGAATGCCCTCGTATTCGAGACCGGCGAGGACCTCGACCAGCGGAACCTCGGTGGCGTCGTAGAGGGACGCGAGTCCTTCCGTCTCCAACCGGCCTCTGAAATGCCGCTCGAGGCGAAGCGAGACGTCCGAGTCTTCGCCGGCATACGGCGCCGCTTCGGTCAACGGGACTTCGCTGAAGGGCCTCTGGGTCTTTCCGCGGCCGATCAACGCTTCAAGCGGAACGCAACGGCGACCGAGCACGGATTCCGACAGGGCGTCCAGTTTGTGCGTGGCTCTGGTCGCATCCTCGACGTACGAGGCCACCATGGAATCTCCAACGACACCACGCACCTCGAGACCATGCGCCCGCAGCACCACGAGATCGAACTTGAGGTTGTGCCCGATCTTGCCGATCTCGGGATCGCCGAGAAGCCGAGCCAGTGCCGGCCGTGCGGCATCGAGATCGAGATGAGACTCCGGGGTCGGCGATCGGAGCGGGACGTAGACCCCCTGCCCCTCCTCGATCGAGATCGAAACCCCGGCGAGTTTCGCGGTACGCGGCCCCAGCGAATCGGTTTCGGTGTCGATCGCCACCAACCCCGCTTCCCGTGATCGATCGACCATCTCCTCGAGTTCCTTCACCGTCGAGATGATTCGGTAGTCGCCGTCGACCGGGGTCACGTCGGACGATGCGTCGAACGTCTCACCATCGTCGCCGAAAGCGAAGAGCGTCCCCGCCGGGTCGTCCGCGACCGCCTTCGACGCCGGTACGGCGGCCGCCCCCGCATCGACCTCGGCCGGCGCGAGCAAGGACCGAAACCCCTGCCGGTGACGATTGAACCCCAGAATCCGCATCGATTCATCGATCACCGCCGGATCGACATTCTCCAGATCCACGGCCGCGTCATCCAGCTCGAAGGGGATCTCGCAATCATCCTTGAGGGTGATGAGCGTCCGCCCGAGGGGAATGCGATCCCGCGCCGCGAGAAGATTCTCCCGTCGCTTGCCCTTGATCCGGCGTTTGGCGTCCCGGATCTCCTCTTCACCATCGATGCACTCATACACGCCTTCGATCGATTCGAATTCGGCGATCAGACCGGCTGCGGTCTTCGGGCCGATTCCCTCCACTCCAGGCACGTTGTCGGCGTTGTCGCCCATCAAGGTGAGCATGTCGACGACCTGATCAGGCCGGATGCCGGGAAGGTCGCGTTTGGCATCCGCCGTCTTCTCCGCCAGTTCGACCGGCCCGACCGAGGTGTCCTTGTGCACGTCGATCAAGGACACCTGTTCATCCAGCAGTTGCTGGAGGTCCTTGTCCTTCGAGATGATCCGAATGGCGAGCTCGGGACGCGATCGACGCATCCGACGCACGATCGTCGCGATCACATCGTCGGCTTCGACTCCTTCGAGCCCGAACGATGGAACACCGAGCTGGCCGAGCACTTCGAGACACCGATCGACCTGAGGCTTGAGATCCGACGGCGGCGCGTCACGATTGGCCTTGTACTCCGGGAAGATCTGACTTCGGAAGGTGCCCCGATCACCCGACACGTCGAGCACGACCGCCAGATGACTCGGCTGATACTCCCGGAGCAACTTCAGGATCATGTCCGTGAAGCCGAAGGTCATGTGCGTCGGTTCGCTGGTGACCGGGCTGTGCATCTCGGTCCGGATCGCGTGATACGCCCGGAAGAACTGGGCGTATCCATCGATGAGATAGAGGACTTCCGGCCCCTCGCCTGCCGACGCCGTGGCGGTCACGACCGGCCCTCCGCCGTGGCCTCCGCGTGCAGGACGCGGAGCCGCTCCTCGACCGCGGCGTCGAGTCCGATGTTCCGCCGTCCCATCACGGCCCGAGCGACCTCGATGAACTTC
>JABABZ010000052.1:0-5776 GCA_014237965.1 Phycisphaerales bacterium
CTTTCGAAGCCTCCGTCGAGCCCTGATGGTCATGACGGTCCTGTTGATCGGCCTCCTCTGGACGATCGGCGCCACCTCCATGCTGGGCGTGAGTTTCAACGTGGCCAACTTCTTCGCCATTCCGATTCTGATCGGCATCGGCGTCGACAGCGCCATCCACATGATGCATCGCGCCGACGAGTGCGGCGACGGCCCGCTTGAGTTCCGTTCCACGCGACGGGCGGTGATCCTGACCGCCTTGACCACCGGCATCGGATTCGGTTCTCTGATGTTCGCACGACATCTGGGCCTTCAGAGTCTCGGCGTCGTGATGGCGATCGGCAGCATCACCTGCATGCTGTCCAGCGTGGTCCTGTTGCCGGCACTGATCCGAATCGGACGCTGAAGCGGCGTAGCCTTGCGTGCCCTCCTGAATTCCCCCGATTCCCCTCCGAAATGTCCCGATAAGAACCGTGGTCGCTCGACTCAATCCAACGTTGTCGAGCGGCCTTCGGATATCGGAGCCTCCCCGACGAACCATGAAAAACCTCCATTTGGAATACCGCTCTCGCGGAGTACTCTTGAGCCTGAGTTCGAGCATCTTCCAAGCCCCCGACCGGGGTCTCATGGATTTGGAGAAGCCGAACCGCCCGGGTTTGCTCTGATCAGAATCCACCAGACAGGACCACTTCGATGCGAAATGAGTTTCTCGCGATCGCCAGCGTCACCATCGTCTCCGCCGCCCACGCCGGCGGGGTCGGCAGCACGTACACGGATGCAACCGGTGACGTCTTCGATTCAAGTCTGTCGAACATCGACATTCTTGAAGCCACGTTCAACAACGATTCCACGAATCTCTACCTGAGCGTGTCGGTCAACGCAGACGTTTCCGCGACGGACTGGGGCAAATACCTGGTCTTCATCGACAGCACGCCGTCGATTGGCACCTTCAGCGGAATGAATGGAAACGATCCGTTCAACAACCCTTGGAACAGAAGGGTCGGTTCCCCGGCCGGCGTCGACGCATTCGTCGGCTCCTGGATCGACGGTGACGGCACCAATCTCAACTACACCTTCGACGGCTCGGACTGGACTCAGAACGAGGTTGGGACGCCGGATCTCTCCCAGGCCGCCTTGGGCATCGTGAGTTGGACGTTCAGCCTCGACTCGCTCGGACTTTCGGAAGGTGACACCTTCTACTTCGACGTCGCCACCACCGGTGGAAGCGACAACGATCCGGCGATCGATCTTCTTTCCACGGACATCATTCAACCAGGCTGGGGCTTCAACTCGGTCTCCGGGTTGGACCTGACCTACACGGTCGCGTCCTCCACTCCGGTCCCGGGCATCGGTGGAATCGCCGCACTGGCCGGACTCGGCCTGGCCGGACGTCGACGACGCTGAACGAACATCGGCCGGGACCCGACCGTTCATCCTGCGATCGCTGATCGAGCCGGTTCAATCCGCCGGCGAATCGATCGCATCGAAGCCGCCGGGGAAGTCCGGGTCCATCGGAAGATCAGGAACGTCGTCATGGGATGCGTCGAACGCATCGAAGTCCGCCTCGGGAATCTCCGGTGGATCCAACGGTTCGATCTCCACCCCTTCCGGTAGCGATTTCTGGAAGAGACGCCCGTAACCCTTGGTCACGATTCTGGGATCGAGCACCACCACCCGCCCCGTATCGTCGGTCGAACGGATGAGCCGTCCGATCCCCTGCTTGAAGCGAATCACGGCCCGCGGAACCTGATCCTCCATGAACGGACGGCCACCCTTCGCTTCGATGGCTTCGTGTCGAGCCTGGACGATCGGGCGATCCGGCACGTCGAAGGGCAACCGGGTGATGATCACGTTCCGAAGAGCTCGACCCCGGACATCGACGCCCTGCCAGAAACTCGACACGCCGAAGAGCACCGAACGTTCATCGGCACGGAATCGTTCGAGGAGCAGTCCTCGCGGCCCTGATTCGTGCTGGACCAGCACGGGATGCGAATGCTCCGCCAACCGGGCCCGGCAGCGATCGGCTGCTTCCCGCATCGCGGTATTGCTCGTGAAGAGAACGAAGGCGCCTCCATCCGTCGCTCTGACCTGCTCGACGATCCGATCGGCCAACCGATCCTGATAGTTCGCGTCGCGAGGATCCGGCATGTGCGGGTCGACCAGCACCTTCATCTGCCTTGCGAAGTCGAAGGGGGATCCGACCTGCAACGTCTTCGATGATTCCGCCCCGAGACGAGTGGTCACCAGTGAGAAGTCATCCGCCGCCGTCGCCAGAGTGGCACTGGTACAGATCACCGCCCCGTCCCGGCCGAAGAGATTCTCTCGAAGCACCGGCCCGACATCCACCGCCGCGCACGCCACCGTCACGCTTCCTCGTCCACCTCGCCGACGACGATCGGAACGCGTCACCATCTCCGCCCAGTAGACGCATCCCTCGATTCCCTGCTCGATGAGGAGCGCGGCTGCTTCGGCGATCTCGGTCGCCCGACCGGAAAGGGAACCAAGCTCCATCTCATCCGTTTCGTTGACGACCTTCGTTCGGAGGAGTTTCAGGCTCGAGGCGAGTTTCCGGAGCGCAGGTGAAAGTGGATTGTCGACGATGCCGGATTCTGGAATCCGGACCGAACCGCCACCGGCGCGATCGAGCCACGCCGCCAGATCGTCGAAGAAGGCATTCGCCGCGGTCTCGACCGTCCCAAGCGAGACGATGGCATCCTCCAGCAGAGGATCGGAATCCAGCCGCCCACCGATCGATGCCAGTATGCCTCGATTCGTTCGCTCGGAGAGAAGCATGCGAAGCAGATGGCGCACCCTGCCTTCGGAGATTCGAAGCCCGAAGTGTTCCGCGGCGACATCCTCGACCGTATGAGCCTCGTCGAGAATCACATGGGTATACGGCGGCAGGAAACCGGCACCTCGGATTCTCAGTGCCAGATCACTGAAGAAGAGGGCGTGGTTGCACACCAGGATGTCGGCGTTCTCCATCCGGCGTCGGGCTGATTGATAGAAACACTCGTCGTGCGTCGGGCACCGCCGTCCCATGCAGTTCCCCCCGTCACTCTGCACGTGATCCCAGACCCCCGGACGTTTCAACTGCGGCAGCGTCGCGAGCGTTCCGTCACCGGTTCTCCCCGCCCATCGTTCGATCTGCTGGAGCGAATGACGTTCCGGCTCGTCGGCCAGCAGTCGAGTCTCGCGCTCGACCGCGAGTCGAAGGCGTCGTTTGGAGAGGTAGTTCCCTCGTCCCTTCACCAGAACGGCGGTGAACTCATCCGGAACCAGGGCCCGCAGGAGCGGGAGGTCCTTTTCCATCAGCTGCTCCTGCAGACTGATGGTGTGCGTGCAGATGATGATCTTCTCGCCTCGATTCCCGAGAACGCTGGAGATCGCGGGAAGAAGATAGGCGAAACTCTTTCCAGTTCCGGTACCGGCCTCGACGAAGAGTCGCTCGCGGTTTCGGAGTGCGTCTTCGACCGCCGTCGCCATCTCCAACTGCTGTGGTCGCGGTTCGAAACCCTGAAGTCGTCGAGCGACCGGGCCGTCGGGAGCGAGCATGGAGCGGGCGGGAAGAATCATGAGGAACAACCGGGAATCGTGAGTCCAAGGTACCAACAGTGCCGACCGCGGCGGACCGCCGGGAGAAAGGTTCGGCCGACGATCAGTCCAGAGGCCGACGCTTCGGTTCCCCCACCTCGCGGGGATAGAGCTTCGGAACGGGGCGGTTCTTCTCGATCACGATGATCCGCCCGGTCGAGGTCGGATGCACGGCGACCACCGACGCGTGCAACTTGTACAGCGCCTGTTTCGCCTCTTCGATCTCCGCCTCCGCCTTGGCGCCCTTGATGGCCAGAACCAGCCCGTCGGGATGCGCCAGCGGAACGGTGTATTCGGCCAGGACGTTCAGGGGCCCCACCGCCCGAGCGGTCACGATGTGATACGACTCTCGCTGCACCGGATCGCGGCCCATCGTCTCGGCTCGATCATTCGCGACCTGCACCCGTTCGAGGCCGAGCGCCTCTGCGGTCTCCGCGAGAAATCGCGCCTTCTTTCCGGTCGTTTCGAGGAGCGTGATGGAGAGGTCGGGCTGGACGCAGGCGATGATCAAGCCTGGCAGTCCGCCACCGGAGCCCACATCGATCAGTCGCATGTTCTCGCCGATCTTCTCACGCATCTCGAGCACCCAGGGGAGCAGAGTCAGGCTGTCGAGCACATGCCGGGACCAGACCTCCTCCGGATCGCGAATCGCGGTCAGGTTCATCCGGGAGTTGGCGTCGTAGAGCAGTTCGAGATACCGGCCGATCCGATCGAGATCCTCGGATTCGAAGGTGATTCCCGCCGAGGCGGCGGCGGCATGGAAGGTATCCGGCGGGGTGGCGAAGGTTGGTTCGGTCATGAAGGAGAAGGGTGTACCACGGTTCGCTTCCGCCTGCGTCGGCGAACAGGGTCAATTGGCACCCGCGACCTCCCAACGTTCCATCCGTCGCGGCCGGCGAAGTCCGACGTTCAGGACGAGGCCGATCATCAGCCAGGCCGTGAGAAGGCTCGACCCACCCGCACTGACGAACGGGAGCGTCATCCCGGTGATCGGAAGCAGTCCGATGGTCATGCCGGTGTTGATCACCATCTGGGAGATCAGGAGCGTGACCAGACCGGTCGCCAGGAGACGCCCGAAGAGATCACGGGCGAGGGCCGCGACCAGAAAACCCGCTGACGCCATCAGAAGGAACAACGACCAGACGACGATGCTTCCGAGAAGACCCCAACGACAGGCGACCACCGCGAAGATCATGTCGTTGTGCTCCTCCGGGAGGTGATTGAATCGGAGCAACGTCGCCGCATGTTCACGGCCGACTCCGGTCAGACCACCGGCACCGACCAGCGTCATGGCACGGTCGCCCTGATATCCGATGTCGTCCCGATATCGGTCGTCTCCCTCGATCTGGGCGATGAGGGCTTCGATCCGGTCCTGCTGATGATCCTTGAGGTATCCCCGGACCGGCGTGAAGAGCACCGCTGAGATCGCCAGGATGCCGACCAGCGCCAGAATCGAAAGATGCGAGATTCTCGCCCCGGCGACCAGCAGAAGCGCCAGCAAGGTCGGTACGAACACCAACGCCGTTCCCAGATCGGGTTCGAGCAGGATCAGACCCATGGGAATCGCGGTTACCACGAACGGAAGCAGGAAACCCTGCAGCGATCGCACGTTCCAGCGAAGACGGAACCAGGCCGCCAACGCCAGCACCCAGACGACCTTGGCCAGCTCCGACGGCTGGAGATCGGTGATCCCGAGGTTGATCCAACGCCGGGCCCCGTTGTAGGGGCGGACCAACCAGGTGGGTATGAACGGAATCAGGACGAAGAGGAGAAGGAAGAGGACCAGCACGCACAGCGCCGGAACCCAGCGACGCAAGCGTCGGTAGTCCGGCGACGCCGCGATGGCCGCCACCAGGAGGCCCAGCGGAAGGAACATCGCCTGCTTCCGCGCGAAGCCGGGCTCGGTGGTGTCGATCGCGATGATCCCGATCAGGTTGAGAGCGAGCGCCGTCAGAACCACGATCGCGGAGATCCACCGAAGCTGGAATCGCCGGTTTATCAGGAAGTTTTTCATCGACCGCTTGTATTTGGGGGCACCAGGCGGGGGAGGCGTCTGCACCGCGGGCTCCATGGTTTTCTGTGTTGCGCTCATTGTCGGCCTATTTCTCCTTTGCACCCAAGAAGCCGAGTACCTGGCCCACCGCTGAGCTGGCGGTCTTGGCCAGCGTCTCCTCACGGGTCTTCCCGTGAGCGGTGATCTTTT
>JABABZ010000052.1:5786-16308 GCA_014237965.1 Phycisphaerales bacterium
GGGTGAGAGCGGGCGCCGTCAGAACCACGATCCAAGCCGCGGTCGCCCAGCGAATGCGCCCGGCGTGAAGATCGCGCGCCGACTCATGCAGTTCTCGAGCCGTGAATGCCGCCCGGTCCGGTCGGTCCGGATCGTCGACACGGGTGGTCGAGGTGATCACGGGATCGCTCAACCGTCTTCGCCTCCGTGAACGATCGCAGCCCCTGCGACGAAGCGGTCCGGCGACTGGAAGGCGGCGGAGTCGACGATGCCTTCTTCCATGGGCAGTGCGTCTCGCCAGTCGATCCGACGAACCGCGGGATCGATGCGGTCGAGCGCCGCGGCACCGAGATATCCCTCGGCTGCCAATGCGCGAATCAACTGAGCCGCGACCGGCCCCGCCGCCCGACCGCCGGAGTTTCCATGTTCCACGATGACCGCGAAGGCGTATCGCGGTTCCTGCTCGCCGGCCGGTGCGACCAACCCGGCATACCAACCGTGAGACGCCTTGCCCTGCACCTGGGAGGTACCGGTCTTCGCCCAGACCGTCGGTGCCGCATCTCCCAGATCGGAGAAGTCCAGAATGTCCTCGCGACGCCGATTCTCGAGCCAGAGTCGACTGGCGGTGCCTTGCAGGGCGGACTTGCGCATTCCTTGAAACGCGATCCGCACCGCCTCGCGGCTCCAGTCGCCCGCCTCGACCACCGGCGGGGCTTCATCATCAAGAACGAGTATCGGCGATACCTCGGCACCCCTCTTGGCGAGACGAGCGTAGGCGGTCGCCGCATGCAACGGCGTCCAGGCGACGGATCCCTGTCCGATTCCGAAGAGCATCCGACCGATGTCGGTGCCATCCGGAATGAACGTACCGGAACTGGCGCTGGCGAAACCCGGCCCCGGCTCGGCTTCCAATCCGAGCGTTCGGTACCAGTCGTGCATCGCCTCGGGACCGAGGGCGTCCGAGATGGTGTAGAAGTAGATGTTGCAACTCTGCGCGATCGCATCCACCGGACCGATCGTCTCATGTCGGCCGTACAGACCGGCTTCGGGACGCCAACCCCAGCATCTCGGGCGAAGAAACTCGCCGCGAATCCATCCCTTGCACTCGATGGACTGCTGCAGACCGAAACGCCCGCTCTCCACGCCGGCGACGTAGACGAGTGGTTTGACGATCGACCCCGGCGGATATGCCGTCGCGATCGCACGATTCCGGAACGGCGCGAGTTCCTGCAGTTCGCGTCGCCTCAGACGATCGTTCTCCGGAAGCGCCGCGACGCCCGAATCCGACATCAGCATCAGTTCGATGTCCCGCTGCGACGGTTCGACGTCCGCGAAGGTCGGGGTGGACACGAGGGCGAGCGTCTCGCCGGTTTGAATGTCCAGAACGACCGCCGCGCCATTCAGCGGCGTCCCCATCGGGAGCGTCGCGGCTCTCGGGCCATCGGCATTCCAACCGTAGTGATACTGCTGGACCTGCATCAGACCGAGATCCGGGTTCATCACCGCCCGCAGTCGAGCCTGGAGGGCCACGTCGATCGACAGTCGCCGATCGCGGCCCGGCTCCGCGACGACTTCGACCAGAACCGACCCGCTCGCGCGATCGATCTCCCGCATGCCGATGGCACCGTGCAATCGTTCATCGAATTCGCGTTCGAGTCCGGTGGAACCCACGATGTCCCGACCCGGTCGATACCCCCGATAGTCGATCGATTCCGATTCCTCGACGAAGAACGGCCGCCGATCCAGATCCTCCCGGGTGACGTCGGATCTGGTCGTGCCGACCAGCGTGGACGCGACGCCTCGCACCGGCGTCTCCGCGATTCCTCGACCGCGCAGATTCGCGGGAAGGGTCGCTCGGTCGATCGGAACCGTCGCTTCGGCGTACCCGCGGACCCGTCGGTTGACGTCGACCACCGCGAAGGCCACCTCCGACTCCGGCGAGCCTCCGGTCTCGAGGACCGCCGCATCGAGCGCCGCGATGGCCTTCTGCAGCGGGAACGTGTCGGCGTCGGTCTCGGCGAAGTTCTCGACGATCGAATGCAGCCCCTTCTGCTCCGCGATCGGTCGCTCCGTGAAGATCTCCTCCGCTTCGGTCCGCCCGCGGCGTTTCGCGAGCGCCTCGAACTGTCGCTGCCACACGGTGGCCGCCCGACCGGAGACGCCACGTCGAATGTCGTCGAGCCGCTGAGGAAGCGTGGAGAGATCGAGACCGGCATGCGTCGCCGCCGCGGCCCAGATCTCCCGAACCCGTCGATTCCAATCGGGGATCACCGCTTCGATCGCGGCCTCGCGATCCGATCTGGAGAGACTGCTCCAGTCGGTTCCGATCGAGCGCCTCGCCTCCCGATATGCCTGTCGACGCTGCCATTCGCCGGTGATGACCTCGTAATCGACGCTGAAGTCCCAGCTCGACCGCTCGACCGCGAGGGGCCGGCCGACTCGATCGACGATCGGCCCTCGAATGGTGGGCTGAAAACTCCGCTGGATCAGTCTCGCCTCCGCCCGAGCCAGTCGGGCCGGACCATCCACGATGGCCAGGCGGGTCATCTGAGCCGCCAGCACCGCGGCGATCAGCGTGAACAGGACCGCCAACGCGATCAGCCGGATGTGGAACGGCGTGACTCGAGCGTCGGTCTGGCCTGAGGGTGGTCGCATTCGGCTCCAAGAGGATCGTTCGGCGGTGCGGTTCCAAGCCGCCACGATCGAAAGGTGATCCGCCTCTCAACCATATCGGCTTGACGAGGGGCGCGGCTGTTCTCCGCCCTTCGCTCCGGCCCGTTTTTGTGCCGAGCCAGAATCTGCGCGCGGCCGGCCGGGCGGCCTCAGACCTCGGTCGAGGCACCGGCGTCGAGCCGACGGACCTCCACGCCGTTGGGCGTGAATCGCGTCGGGTCGATGTCGATGAGCGGCCAGGTCCCGAAGTGACAGGGGATCGCGATCGGGGCGTTCACCATCTCGGCGGCCCGGGTGGCATCCGCGGGTCCCATCGTGAACCGATCACCGATGGGAAGAATCAGGACGTCGGGCCGATGGATCTCGGAGATCAGGGCCATGTCGCCGAAGATTCCGGTGTCGCCGGTGTTGTAGATCGTGGTATCCCCCATTCGGATCACCAGCCCGGTCGGCATGCCCATGTACTTGCCCCCGAAACTCGACGAATGAAAGGCGTTGGTCATGGTGATCCGCCCGAAGGGCATGTCGACCCCTCCTCCGGGGTTCGCAGGCTCGAGTTTCTCCAGGCCTTCCTCGCCGAGCATGTTGCAGAGTTCGTAGGGGCCGAGCACCGTGGCGTCACAACGCTTGGCGATGGCGATCGTGTCACCGACATGATCCTCATGCCCATGGGTGAGGGCGATATGAGTGCAGGAGATGGAATCAGCGGTGATCCCCGCCGCCTCCGCCTGGGGATTCCCCGTGATGAAGGGGTCGATGAGGACCGTGTGGGTCCCATCGCTCAGACTGAATGCGGCATGCCCGTGAAAGGTGATCTTGATGCTCATGGTTGGCTCCGGCGATCTGGCTGACGGGTCCGTGCTGGAAATCGGACCGTGATTCGAGATGGAGACAGGATCCCGGAGGGGTCGCAAGCGGTCAACCGGTAATCCTCGGATTCGCCGATGACCGGGACCGATTAGCATGTTCGGCCCGCCGCTTCGCCCGAAGAAGCGCAGCTTTCAGGTCACTCCCCCCACGCCCCAGGAACCCCCGCCATGGAATGCGGCATCGTCGGACTTCCCAACGTCGGCAAGAGCACGCTCTTCAACGCCCTCACCGCCGCCGGGATCGAGGCACAGAACTACCCCTTCTGCACCATCGAACCCAACATCGGCGTGGTGAGCGTGCCCGATCCTCGACTCCAGACCATCCGGGAGCACATCGAGAGCAAGAAGATCATTCCCGCGGTGATCCGGCTCGTCGATATCGCAGGACTCGTCGAAGGCGCGAGCAAGGGCGAGGGTCTCGGAAACAAGTTCCTCGCCAACATCCGCGAAGTGGATGCACTTCTTCAGGTCACGCGCTGTTTCGAAGACGACGACATCGTCCATGTGTCCGGATCGATCGATCCGGTCCGCGACATCGAGATCATCGGCCTGGAACTTCTCCTCGCAGACGCCGAGCAGGTCGATGGATCGCTCGACAAGGCGCAACGCCAGGCCCGGTCCGGCGACAAGGACGCGAAGTTCCGACTCGGAATCCTCGAGAAGTGCAAGGCGTGCCTCGATGCCGAACAGCCCTTGCGAACCCTCGAACTCAATCCGGAAGAGGCGAAGGCGGTCCGATCGTTCGGGTTCATCACCGCCAAACCGATCCTCTACGTCGCCAACGTCGACGAAGACCATGCCGACGGCTCGGGCCCCCTGGTCGCCGCGGTCAGGAAGTACGCCGAGGAGAACGGCGGCGGCGTGGTGGTGGTGTGTGCGAAGATCGAGAGCGAACTCGCTGAACTCGACGACGACGACAAACTCGAAATGCTGCAATCGCTCGGCATGGAGGAACCCGCTCTGGCGGTGGTCGCTCGCGGCTCCTACGACCTGCTCGGACTGCAGAGTTACTTCACCGCCGGCCCGAAGGAGATCCGGGCCTGGACCATCCGCACCGGAGACACCGCCCCCAAGGCGGCCGGCGTGATCCACGGCGACTTCGAACGCGGCTTCATCAGAGCCGAGTGCTACCTCCTCGACGATCTCGTCCAGTACAAGAACGAGAAGTCGATCCGCGAGGCCGGGAAGCTCCGCAGCGAAGGCAAGGACTACGTCATGCAGGACGGCGACGTGGTGAACTTCCTGTTCAACGTCTAGGCGAGGACTCGCCGAAGCCGGGCGGCATTCGGAATCGTCCGGACATCGAATCGACCTCTTCGAACGAAGAGAATTCTCCGATCGAGAAGTCATCGAAGCCGGAAGGGCATCAGGATGCTCGTCGATTCTTGGATCCGCACTTCTCCTGACCGCCGCATTTGCCTCGGCCACGTTCATTCGATGCTGCATCGACGCGTTCTGGAAACGGACTCGAGGCGAGCACAAGACCTCCACTCATCTCCTCTTGGCCTGCTCCTTCAGCTTCCCGTGCTCCATGCTTCTCCTCCCCATCGCCCTGATCGCCGCGCAAGTGGCCGGTCTGCCGGCGAAGTTCGTCTTCGGTTCCGGATTCAATCGAACCAGAACCCCTGAAAAGGAGAATTCCATTGAAACGACGACCAAGAATGCCCGCGGAGAGTACGCTTCGATCGAAGCCGGATCGACATCGATTCGGTGGTGACCCCCATTCTGGAGCCAGACCGATGAAACGAATCCTAGAAGTCCGTGGTACCCAGGCGGTTGCCATCCTCGGACTGCTGCGACAAGTGGCCACCGATGAAGGCGTGCTCCCACTGCACGAGATCCACCTCGAGACGCTTCGGGCGATGGCGGAGCATCTCTTTCAGACCACCTACGATCCGGACTCACCCGCTCCCCCGTTCTCCGAGGGGCTCGACATCGTGGGCGACAAGGAACTCGCACGAGACGTGCTGAACATGGCCGGGATCCTCCCCTTCGTCGAGGAGGAGCACGAACAGGACCGAATCGACGCCGTCGGCCGCCTGGCCGAAGCCCTCGGATTCGACCACAAGTTCGCCAAGCGGCTTCGTCAACTCAGCCACGAATCCGTCTCGGCCCTCGCGATCTGTCTCTACCGCCCGTTTTCGCTTGAAGTCGGTGCCCCACTGTGGCTGGGGAGCGTCAAGCTCGCCGAGAGCATGGTGCACGTCGATGGCGACAAGAAGGTTCTCGCCCGATACGAGGGCTTCCGCGAACTCGACCCCGATACCTTCGGCGCCGCGCTTCTCGCGTATTACGACGACAACGATTTTCCGCTGCCGGGAACGCCCGGCGCGTTCTTCTCGAACTCCCTCACCATTCACGACATACACCACGTTCTCGCGGGTTATCCCACCTCCCCGCTCGGCGAGACGTGCGTGGTCGCCTTCGACAGCGGGATGATGGATCTCGACATGGGCAAGGCCTTGATCGGCTACGTCGCCCAGTTCCAGATCGGGGTGCAATTCGACAAGGGACTTCGTTCGTGGAAGAACCAGTTCAAGCCCGATGTCGTGCTTCGCGCCTTCGAACGGGGCGGCGGATCCCGCGTCAATTACCTCACCCTGGACTTCGATTTCGATCCGTATCTGGAACGCCCCCTCGCGGACGTCCGCCGTGAATTCGGCATCGATCCGGACGGCGCTCTCATTTCCGGTCCCGAGGACAAATGGTGCGGCCAGGTCGGGGTGGTCGGCCAGCGATCGAGCCCTGATCTCGTCCAACGGAAGAAGTCCCTGTTCGAACGACTCTTGGCCGGCAAGAACACGAAGGACTGAAACGACCTCTCGCCGACGACTCCGCCATCCCCTGCATGGTTCCTTCGCCGTTCGAAATGCGGCTCGGCCAACGCACGGAAGGCTCGACGCCTGCGGGCCGCCTCACACCTCGCCCCAGTGCTCCAGCAACAAGGCGAGATCCGCGGCGTCGACGACATCATCGAAGTTGAAGTCCGCCCAGCAGGAAGTCGTTTCCGAGCACGCGCCCCACTGAGAGAGAACGATTGCGAGATCCCGTCCGGACACGAATCCGTCGCCGTCATGGTCGAAGTGCGGCACATACGGGCAACAACTCGTGGCCGGGGGAACAGGCCGACAGGAATGCGGAGTCCCCGCCGCATACCCGGGGTAACTGGCCAGTCCCCACTTGGCGCAGGCGAATCGCAGATCGTAGATTCCGATCTGCCGCTGGTTCAGGGGATAGGCACACGTGAAGTCCCCGCTCGAATCGGACGTGCCGAAGAACGGGTGCGATGCCGTTTCCGCGACGAAGGCCTCCGCAAAGCTGCCGAAGTCCGCGTAGGTCCAATGCCCGAAGAAGGGATTTCCGTAGCAGTTCTCCAGTTCCGCTTCCTCGGCGCTGAACATGAACACGAACCTCGAACTCATCGCCGAGTCCTGCACGCCGGGAATCGGATAGTACGAACTCACCTCGGTCACCAGATACGCCGAGTCGGTGATCGGCACATCTCCAGGCAGACCGTGCCCCATCGCGATCCCGTCGGGAAGCCAACCACCCTGCCCGACCAGAGGCTTCCATCCCGCGCCCGGAGAACACTCATTCAAGGCCGGCACCTGCGACCCATTCAAGGTTCCGGTGGACAACTGGACGCTGGGGGCAAGAAAATCGGAGACGCCGATCTGGCTCGTGGTGACGCTCTGCGTTCCTCGCGAGAGCACCGTGGCATCGGCGCTGAAGGTGATGCCGACGTGGGTGGGATTCGGAGGATTGCTCGGATCTGAAACGACGGTGACCGTTCCCGGGCCTTCGGTCTGCGGAATTCCCCGCAACAACCGACTCAACCGCAGCGCCGCATCCCCCGGTGTCCGAGCGGTGTACGTCGTTCCCTTGATTCCGCAGTTTCCCGTGCTCGGATCATCGACCGAGTTCATCCACTGCCAGATGTTCCCCGGGCCGATGTCGCTGCACCCGGCATAGACCTGCATGTAGACGGTATCGAGGATCGGCGACGCATCACCGTCCCGCCAGCAGAGGTAGCCGTTGGAATCGACCGCCGCGTGGATCGAAGCCGCATTGGAGTCACCGATCGCGGTGTCCCAGAGTCCGTGCGGCCAGTTCTGCTCGGTCATCGGAAATCGGGCGGTCGTGTAGAGGCCCGCGTTCTTCGAGGTGACGCCGAACGTCATGGCGTAACGCAGGCCCTGCAGATTCACATCGGGAGACGTCGCGACATGGTGATCGATCCAGACCGCGAGTTGCACCGCTTCCCCCACCCCGTTGCCCGGAAGTTCGGGATCGATGGTCAGGCCGCCAAGGACGTCGAGAGTCCCGGCGGTTTCGAGCGTCCCCGCGAGCGTCGACAACCACTGCAGGGCGCAAGGCATGGTCGAGAACGAAGATGGAAGGGCCGGAGGCACACCCATGGAACAGGTTCCGGGAGGAGAGGTGCAGCTCGTCGCGGTCTGAAACGAACTTCCATCCAGCAGGATCTCGATCTCGATCTGATTGGTGCCACGACTCGCGGTGGCGTTCAGACTCGATACAAGACTGAAGAACGTCACGAGATTGAGGTCGTCTTCCGTGGGCGACGAGGCGACGGGGCCGGCGGGGTCGTAGAACGTGGCGTACTCGCCACCGGCCGGTCCGTTCGTGGGCGACGTGGCATAGAGAACGAATCGCTCGGGACGCCTCGACTCTTCCTGAAGCCAGGAATGGATCAACCACCAGTGATACGAAGCGAGGGTCACTCCACTCGACGCGACGATGTCGCGGTAGTCCCACATCACGAAGTCACCGATCGGCGGTGGCGGCGGCGGTGATGATTTCTGAGCCACGGCCCCGGAGGCCAGGCCGAAGGAGACCAGCATCGCGAGAAACAGCATCGGGAAGCACACGCGAAACTGTGGCTTGTTCAAAGTCAAGTTTCTCCATTCTTGACTGGTCTCAAAGAAGTGATCTGATCGAGACTAGCACGCTCTTTCCACGAGTCGACCACGAAATCGCGAAGTGACAGCCACTTCTCGACAAACCCCTGATCCTTCGTGTTCGGCCGCTCATAAAGACAGGTCTTCGAGGTTCTCGGAGGTCGGTGGGAATCGCCGAAGGCTCATTCGAGATCCGACTGAACCGGACCAGAGTCGCTCGAGCACCCGAACCGGAGCAAGATCGGGTTCAGCCCATGATCAAGAGCGCGAGCCATGGAATGATGAAGAGAATCGCCGTCAAGACCTTCCACGAGCCCAGGAACGCATAGGCGGCGATGTCGACGGTTCTCGGCTCCACGCCGAAGAGTGCCCCGTGAATTCGATGCGCCAGCGGTCTCATGAATCGCCAGAAAATGACCGTCGCCCACAACATCCCGATGCTGATGATGCTGGCCCACATGAAGAATCGCGTGCAGTCTTCGAGGTTGAATTCCATGGTTCGTCCTTCCAGATCAGGAATCGGGAGATCGAGAACGCCGACGAGTACTCGGCTTCCATGCAATGATGATCGGATGATCGACCGTCGGATCTCCATCGTCGGATGCAGTGGATCGGGAAAGTCGACCCTCGCGCGTCGTCTGGAAGCGTCCCTCGGGCTTCCTCGGCTCGAACTCGACGCGGTGTACCACCAGGCGAACTGGGTTCCACTTCCCGACGACCGATTCCGGCAACGAGTCGCGGCGTTCATCGACGAACATGACTCGTGGGTGATCGACGGCAACTACCGGGTCGTCCAGCCGGACGTCTGGTCGCATGCCACGACCGTGGTCTGGCTGCACCCACCGCGTCGAGTGGCGATGTGGCGGGTCGGTTGGCGATCAGCTCGAAGGAGCATCGCGCGAACCGAACTCTGGAATGGGAACCGCGAAACCCTGAGCAATCTCCTCTCGCGAGACCCCGAGCGATCCATGCTCGCCTGGACCTGGCGCACCCACGGTCGGAAGAAGGCGAGGTTCGACGCCCAGTTCGCGGATCCTCGATGGAACCACCTCGATCGAAAGTGCTTCACGCGGGATACCGACGTACGATCATGGCTCGCGGATCTGTCGACCGAAGAACTGCCCACGGCCTCACGCACGGCCGCGTCATCCCAGCCGGAGCATGATCGATGACCCCACCATCGACGATCCCGCCATCGCCCCGACCAACGCCGACGAACCGGATCTTGATCGCCGGGCTGGTGCTTCTGATCCTCGGCATTCTGACGCTCGGGTTCTGGCGGCTCTCCACGCCCGGTCGGCATGCCGAATCCGAAGAACACAAGAAGGGGATGCTCGGGGCCCGCGAGGATCTCGAAGACCTGCATGGTCTCCTGCTCGACGCCTCGCCCTCCGAAGAACCGGTGTCGATCGAGCGACTGCCGTCTCGTGGCGTCCCCGCGAACGACCCGGGGGGAAATCCACATCGCCTCGAACCGCCAGCGCATGGCTCGACGATTCCGGTGCCTGCAAGCAACGGGCCGGAAGCCGTCCCGACCTCGGGGCCGACCGCGATCTCGATCCTTGACTGCCGCGATCCACGACTCGATCTCGACGACGAGGAACGCGACGCACTGGCGATCACCGGATTCACGCGATGTGCCATGCCTTTCGGCGTGTTGCTCGCCGCAGACGAACGGATGCCCGAGACCTACGTGCGACTCGCCGCAGCGGTGCTCGCCGAGATGCTCGACCAGAACCTCGATGGAACACCCGACGACCCCGATCTCGTCGAACTTCTTCGAGATCGTGACATCGCCTGGCTTGCGATGCCGACCGACGAGGACGACTGGGAACGGCGACAACGCCCTCGCCTCGAGCGGGTGCTCGGCTACGACATCGTCATTCCCGCCTGGTGGCTCGATGTTCGTACCGACGGCCCCGACGCCCGCGGCCGCGCCGTGACCATCGAGGAGATCCACCATTTCATCACGCAGTTCGGGCTGAGCCGGCTTCATCCGAAGGTCTTTGGGGTCGACGATTGGAACTCGGTCATCGCCCGTGAGACCCAACGGGCGGAATGCGATTTCTGGCAACACCCCGA
>JABABZ010000053.1 GCA_014237965.1 Phycisphaerales bacterium
CGGCGGCTTCATGATGTTCTCCGAGCCCACGCGAACCGAAGCCAGCGACATGTCGACCATGACGGAGTCCGTCGCGGTCGAGCCTGAACTCGCCGAAGTTCTGATCTTTGACGACAACCTTTTCAACGAGACGTCTGGAATCGGGTTCATGTACTCGACGAAGGTCTATCTCGAAGTGGATCAGCGGGACAAGAGCTGGCTCGAGATCGAGGCCCAGAACGCGCCCGGCAAGATTGAAGCGGCCCTGATGTCGATCTGGAAGTCGGCCAGCCGTCGGGATCTGGACTCGGATGAGCTGGGGGCCCTGGAGGCCCGTGTGGCACGGTCGCTCGGCAACAACGGCCTCTTCGACCGTCGACCCGGCTCCATGCCGGTGGCCACGGCTCAGGATCACGATGTCTCGGAATCAGGATTCCAGATGATGCCCGACGGACCCATCATCCACGACGTGATCGTGGTGATGGAACTCGGTCGCCGCGTCAACCGCTGACCGCCCGAGACACGCTCCGCGAGGTTCCGACCAACCGGAAATGAAATCGATGCACGCCGGGATTGCCGCCCGGGGCGCATCGGTTGCGCGAAACGCGCAAGCTTGGTGTGCATTATCTGCAGTCTGGTCGGGGGCTTGTCCGATGAGCAGACGAGGTGGTTCCGGCATGGATGCCGGTCAGTGTCACCTGCCACGCGATCCCCACGGACGGCGGAGCCGCACCGAATGACCGATTCAGACCCAAAACAAGACCCGATCCCCACTCCGGAACTCGACCCGGGAGTCGCTGCAGACGCGGCGATCCGGGATGCCAACGCTCAGGTCGAGCAGATGACGGAGGCGGCTCAATCCGCGGCCTCCGTACCTCTTCCTGATTTCGGCGAAGGAACCGCGAATCCGGCCGCATCGGAGATCGGAATGCTCGGCGACGTCGATCTCGATGTCCGCATCGAGCTTGGTCGAACCAGCATGCTGGTGGACGATGTCTTGAAGCTCTCTCCCGATTGCGTCGTCGAACTCGACAAGGCGGCGGGAGATCCGGTGGACATCTTCGTCAACGGCCGTCATGTCGCCAGAGGCGAGGTGCTGGTCCTCAATGAGAACTTCTGCGTCCGCGTGAGCGAGATCGTCGGAGGAATTCCCGAGGCCCACGCGGGCTGATCCCGATCGTTCTGCGTGCGGCGGCCGGAGGATCCGGCTGCGACTCCAAGCCAGGAAGGCGTCCATGGGAATCGCGCGACTTCGTTTCATCATTCTCGTTTCCGGTCTCTTCACTTCGCTCGCCGGAGGTGCGGACTCGCTGGCGCCACCGTCTTCCGAAGTGAATGGCGTGGCGACCATCGCCGAGGTTCCGCCCCCGGAACCCGAGGTGGCCCCGGAACTGACCCCGGAACCGGCCCCGGAAGAACCGGTGGTCGTCACATCGTCCGAGCCGGCTCCGCTGATCGTCGAGACCGGTTCGCCGGCGCCGGCGGCATTGAACGAAGAGGCGTCGGCGATGGATTCGATCGGTGTCGTGGACGATGTCCTCGGCGATGCGGGGGCCGCGTCCTCCTTCGATCGACGACCGATCTTCGGTGGGGCGTCGGACGTCGGGGTCGCCAGCGGAGAAAACGGAACCGTGGTTCCGACGGCCTCGACCGCATGGTGGAACGCACCCGAGCTTCGCGTCTTCGGTCTGCTCTCCGTTCTGGTGCTCGCCGCCGTCCTGATGAGGCGTTTCGGTGGGCGGGCCGTCGGGCTCGCGGGCGGACCACGACCCTCCGGGGTGGTCTCGGTTCTCGGTCGGTTTCCATTCGGGCGATCGGCATCGCTGGTCCTGTTGGAGTGCGGGCCGAAGGTCCTCCTGATCCATCAGCAGGCCGGCAAGGGTGGTGCGGTCTCGACTCTGAGCGAATTCGCCGATCGAGACGAGGTCGCGGAGCTTCGCCGGCAGCTGAATGCGGACGAGCGTGATGCCAAGGGCGGCTTCGGTCGTGATCTCGAGCAGTCGCTCGGTCTCTACGATCGCCGCGGTCGACCAAAGGGGTTCACCGGCAACGAGGGGCTTCCCGTCCAGGGACCGATCGAAACCGTCGATCTCACGCGACGCCGACCTCGACGAGAGGTGCGCGGCAACTGATGTTCACCACTCCCGTCCTCAATCTCGCACAAGTGACGCCCGGCGTGACTTCGAGTTCCCAGTTGGAGAACCCGATCGGGTTCGTCGAAGCGGCGGCGCAAGGCATCCCGGGGATGGATGGCGCCACCTCGGCGCCGATCAGCATCGTGTTGATGCTCACGGTGCTGACCCTCGCACCGGCGATTCTGATCCTCTGCACGTCGTTCACGCGATTCGTCGTGGTGCTCGGTTTGCTGCGGCAGGCGATCGGGACCCAGGGGCTTCCGCCCAGCCAGGTCGTGGTCGGACTCAGCCTGTTCCTCACGTTCGTCGCGATGTCGCCCACGCTCGAAGCGATGTGGACCGGCGGCATCCAGCCCTATCTCGATGCACCGATCGACGAACGGAACTCCTTCGAGGCGTGGGAAGGCGTGAAGCAGCCGCTTCGGGAGTTCATGATCGCTCAGATCCGCGGAGCGGAGAACGAGTCCTCAGTCGCGATGATGCTCAATTTCCAGGGCTACGACGCCGACGCGCAGCGAACGATGGAGTGGAAGGACGTCGGGATGGTGTCCTTGATCCCTGCATTCGTCCTGAGCGAATTGAAGATCGCGTTCCTGATCGCCTTTCGAATATATCTGCCGTTCCTGGTCATCGACATGGTCGTCTCGAGTCTGTTGATCTCGATGGGCATGATGATGCTCCCGCCGGTGTTCATCTCGCTTCCGTTCAAGTTGCTGCTCTTCGTGGTCGCCGACGGCTGGGCTCTGGTCGCCGGAAGCCTGCTGGACAGCGTGGTCCGGGTCGGCGCAGGCTGACCGTGTCTCCGTCTCCGCAGGATGCGGAGGCCTGTTCCCGGGAAGGAATCCCACATGCAGATCGATGCGCTCGATCTCGCCCGCTCCGCGTTGATGATCGCGCTCTGGATCGCCACGCCGATCCTGTGCTCGGGACTGGTCGTCGGTCTGGTGGTGAGCATCGCTCAGGCGGTCACCCAGATCCAGGAGCAGACGCTCTCCTTCGTTCCCAAGATCGCCGCGATGATCCTCGTGACGGTGGTGCTTCTCGGATGGATCTCGACGCAGATGGTCGAGTTCGCGCAGCGGATGTTCGTCGGTTGATCAGGAGAATCGCGTGAACAGTGCCCTTGAGACCATCGAAGAGAGCATGGGGCCGGCAATGCTGGTGGTCATGCGCATCGGTGGTCTCGCGATCTATGCGCCCGTGCTCTCGACGACCTCGGTTCCCATGCGTCTGAAGGTCCTGCTGGTGTTCGTGGCCGGTGTCGGCGCGTTCATGCTGCTCTCCGCGAAGGGCGTTCCCATGCCCGAAGTCGCGATGAACCCCTGGTCGATCGTCCCGCTGGCTGCGGTGGAGATCGGGATCGGCGCGTTCATCGGATTCCTGGCGACCATGCCCATGCTCGCGATGCAGACCGCCGGCATCATCAACGGTCAGCAGATGGGGCTGGGATTCGCTCGGTTCTACAACCCCGCCGTCGGCGAGGAATCGGATGTCGTCCAGCAGCTGCTCTACTTTCTGGCCCTCGCCACCTTCCTGATGATGGGGGGGCTCGAGGCGATCTTCCTGTCGACGCTGCGGAGCTTCGAATACGTCGGCGCCGGCGTGTTTCTCGCGGAAAGCAGCACGATCTCCGTTCTGCTGGGGATGGTGCTCGGGGCGACCGAGATCGGCATGCGGGTCGCTCTTCCGCTGCTGGGCGTGGTCTTCCTCGAGACGGTGGCGATGGGCTTCGTCTCGAAGACGGTGCCGCAGCTCAACGTTCTCAGTCTGGGATTCCCGCTCCGGATCATGATCGGACTGACGGTGATGATCGCCGGACTCGCGGTGATCGACGCGGTCGCGGCCGAGTGGATCGGAACGGTGCTCGACCAGATCCACCTCTGGGCGACCACGCCGCCGGCGGCTCTCGAAGGAGGCGCCTGACATGGCTGAAGACCTCGGAGAGAAGACCGAAGACGCCACCCCTCGGAAGATTCTCAAGGCGAGAGACGACGGTCGCATCGCCAAGAGCACCGACCTCGCCGGCGCGCTGCTTCTGACGTTCGTGACGCTTCTCCTCTGGATGATGGCCGCGCCGTCGATCGAGCGACTGGGTTCCATGCTGGAGATCATTCTCAGCACGAGCGGGGAGTCTTCGTCCTTCGGCGCGGCGAAGTCTCTGGAGATGGCTGGAATCGGGGCGGTGGTGGTGCTGGCGCCGCTCTCGGTGGCGGCCTGGTTCGCGGCCTATGTGGGCCACTTCTGGCAGGTCGGCTGGCTGGTCTCGCCGAAGCCGATCGAACCGAAACTGGAGAAGCTCAGCCCGATCAGCGGCTTCAAGCGAATCGTCGGTGTCCAGGGGCTCGTGAAAGGCGCGATGGACCTGAGCAAGGTGACGATCGCCATGGGCGTCGCGACGGTGGTCTCCTGGCGGATGCACGACGTGCTCGTGGTGCTCCCGCAGGGCAGCCTGCTGCAGGGCTTCGCGATCATCGGAAGACTGATGCTCGAGCTCGCGATGATGGTGGCCCTGGCTCTGTTGATATTGGCGCTGCTGGACTACATGTTCCAGAAGTGGAAGCATGCCAAGGATCATCGAATGAGCAAGCAGGAGGTCAAGGACGAGCACAAGGACAGCGAAGGCGACCCGCGCGTGAAGCAGCGGCGGATGCAGTTCGCCCGCCAGATCGCGATGCAGCGGATCAATCAGTCCGTTCCGACCGCCGACGTGATCGTGACGAATCCCGAGCACATCTCGGTGGCGATTCGATACGACCCCGAGGCGATGCACGCCCCGCAGGTGGTCGCCATCGGCGTCGATCACGTGGCCCTTCGAATTCGACAGATCGCGGCGACCCACTCGATCCCGATCGTCGAGCGCAAACCACTGGCACGCCTTCTCCACGGCACCGTCAAGACGGGGGATTTCATTCCTCCGGACGCATACTCCGCAGTCGCGGAAGTTCTCGCATACGTGTATCGCATGAACGGCAAGGCCGCCTGAGCGATTGTCCGCTCTCCGCCTGCAAGGAAACAGATCATTGGCCGAGCAACTGACTCTTCCCAGCATCCTCCACCGCCTCGCCGGCTATCGGCATCTGATCGTTCCGGTCGGATTCCTCGGCTTGATCGGTGTGCTGGTCGTGCCGCTCCCGCCGCTCGCTCTGGACATCCTGATCAGCGGCAACATCGCCATCGCGGCCATCATTCTGCTGACCACGATCTACATGAAGCGGCCGTTGGACTTCAGCGTCTTCCCGGCACTGCTTCTCGCCACGACCCTGTTCCGCCTCGTGCTGAACGTGGCGTCGACCAGGCTGATCCTCGCGGCGGGGGAACTCAACGACGCCGATGCGGGAAGCGCCGCCGGTGAAGTGATCGAAGCATTCGCGAACTTCGTGGCCGGGAGCAATCCGGTCATCGGGGCGATCATCTTCATCATCCTGATCATCGTGCAGTTCGTGGTGATCACCAAGGGTGCGACGCGGATGTCCGAAGTGGCCGCCCGTTTCACCCTCGATGCCATGCCCGGCAAGCAGATGGCGATCGATGCGGATCTCTCCGCGGGCTTGATTTCCGAGGCCGACGCCCGGACCAGGCGGGAAGAGATCACTCGTGAGGCCGACTTCTACGGGGCGATGGACGGTGCCTCGAAGTTCGTGCGCGGCGACGCGATCGCCGGAATCATCATCACCGCGGTGAACATTCTCGGTGGCTTCGCGATCGCGATGCTCATGCACGACTGGACCGCGAGCGAATCGATCCGTGTCTTCGGAATGCTGTCGATCGGTGACGGGCTCGTTTCGCAGATTCCGGCGTTCATCGTCGCGATCGCGGCCGGCCTCATCGTCGCTCGTGCCGGTGGCGAACAGAACATCGGAATGGAGATTCCGACCCAGTTGGCATCGCAGCCGATGGCGTTGTTCCTGATCGGCGGTTTCCTCGGGTTGCTCGCGCTGACACCGCTCCCGACCATTCCATTGATCATTGCAGCGATCGGAACCGCCGGTGTCGGCTGGTTCGTGCGAGATGCGAAGAACGCGGTCGTGACGGCGAAGGAGACGGAGGCGCGGAAGGAGGCCGAGGCGGAACGCGCCCAGCCCAAGCCCGTCGAGGATCTTCTCGGCGTGGACACGCTCGAGTTGGAGGTCGGTTACGGACTGGTTCGACTGGTCGGCGGGGACCTGCTCGATCGGATCGCGATGATTCGGCATCAGCTGGCCTCGGAGCTCGGTCTGGTCATGCCGCCGGTTCGGATTCGAGACAACATGCAGTTGCCGCCCGATCGATACCGACTCAAGATTCGCGGAGCCACCATCGACGAGGGAGAGGTCCATCCCGAATTGCTCATGGCGATGGACTCGGGTCTCGCCGCGGGCAAGCTCGACGGGATCCCCGGTTTGGAACCCGCCTTCGGGCTGGATGCCATCTGGATCGACCCGGCGCTTCGAATGCGGGCCGAGACCCAGAACTACACCGTGGTCGATCCGACCAGCGTGATCGCGACGCATCTGACGGAGGTCGTGCGGCGCCATGCCGACGAACTCCTCACCCGCGAGGAGGTCGGCAACCTCGTCGAGCAGTTGAAGCAGTCGGCCGCCCGTCTCGTCGAGGAGGTCATTCCCGCCCAGCTCAAGACGGGAGAGCTGCAGAAGGTGCTCCAGGCGCTGCTGCGGGAGTCGGTGTCGATTCGAGATCTCGAGACGATCGTCGAGACGCTCGGGGACTGGATCTCGCATACCCGCGATCCCGACGTCCTGGTCGAGTACGTTCGGAACGCACTCCGCCGGACGATCTGCACGATGCACGCCGAGACGTCCACCGAAGGCAAGGCACGCCTTCATGTGGTCACCATGGATCCTGCGGTCGAAGATCGAGTCAACGGGTACATCGATCGGGGCGCCGCCGGGACGACCGTCGCGGTTCCGCCGAATCTCGCGGCAGAGGTCGCTCGAGCGGTGGCGGAGGCTTCCCAGCCGCTCACCACGGCCGGTCGACCGGTGATCGTCGTCTCGTCGCCGACGGTGCGGGCGCCGCTTCGTCAGATCCTTCATCCGCACCTTGCGGGGGTCACGGTTCTCGGCTACAACGAGTTGGTGGACGGTTTCGACGTGCAGTCGGTCGGGCTCGTCCAGTTGAATGCGGCCACGAGTCATGCCTCCGGCACCTCCACGTCTCCCGATCTCGAGCCGATCGGTGTGAATTGAAGGAAATGAAGGCATGGCTTTCGGGCAGGGCCGAGTCGGTCCGGACTTCGGTCCACGCCGGGCGGCTTGAAAGGCGTTCGGCGTTTCGTGGTTGTCCCGCGACGCCGGCCCGGGTTCAAACCCGGGAGTGCCGGTCGGGATGACCGCCCATCGGAGGATCCGATGGGATCCGGCATCGGGCGTCACTGCGTGAAGCGGTGCCGGCCGGGTGTCGAGGGTCGATGGCGACGAACGTCGCCAGCGGCCGCGTTGGAATTCAAGGTTCGGGCACCGGGGCCCGGACACCATCGACCGCGTCGGGAAGCGCCAGGAGGGCGACACCATGCGACTCAAGACCTTTCGAGCATTCACGCTGACCGAGGCCCTTGACGCCGTCAAGACGGATCTCGGTGAGCATGCGGCCATCCTTCACACTCGGACTTTCAAGCGTGGTGGGTTCTTCGGTCTCGGAGGTCGCGAGATCGTCGAAGTGATCGCGTCGGAGTCGGCAGGCATGGCCGACGCCGTGCTTGCCGATGCGGAGCGTTCTGGGCGACATTCGATGGGCGAGACCTCAGATGCTCCTTCCGCCGTCGGCGTCGCCGCCACCCGGGCGTATGGGGCGCCGAGTTCCGCCACGGCCGCCGGTCGTGACGATGACGCGTCCGGGCAGGAGACGGATCTCGTCGATCTGCCGGTCTCAAGTGGAAGTCTGGAGATCGATCGCGAGAAGACTCGGAAGCTTGCTCAAGCCCTCGCGATCCGACTCGAACGCCAACAGGCGGCGCGAGCCTCGGCCGGTGTCACCGGTCCCGATGACGTGATCGATCATTCGAACGAAGCCACCACCCCGACTCCGAAGCCGACCGTCGTCGAATCGGCGCGGGCTGAGAAGCCGTTGCCGGAGCGCAACGCGCCGGAACGATTCATCATCGGCGCCGGCGGGGTCCTGGTCCCGGAGAATTCTGAGACGGGTCGTCCGGTTCCGGCTTCGGTTCCGGCGTCGGTTCCGGGCTCGACCGGAGAGATTCCGCGGGAACCGGCTCCGAGGGTCATCGCCCTGGAAGTCCCCGAGGAGCAGGCATCAGGTCCGATGACCGTCGTCGGAGACGCTCGCGAAAAGGAGTCTCCCGAGACGGATGAGCCGACGACCTCCTCCAGGCCCGCCGCCCGGGTGGTTCATGCATCGGAGACTCCAGAGGGCTCACATGTCGCGAGCGTCCCGGAGGAATCCGCGTCGTTGTCGTCGGCGGTGCCGGGAGAGATCCCCGTCTCGGAGATTCCCGAGGCTTCCGAGGATGCTGCCGAAGAGGCGATCGATGAACTGGCGGCGATTCGAAACACCGTCGGGCGGCTGCTTCAGAATGGCGGCCCGATCACAGAGGGGGATGCGAACACCGGACCCACGGACGCACTCCGTCGTCCCGAACCGCTCACCGAGGCCTATGCGTCGCTGATCGCTCAGGAACTGTCCCGTGATCTCGCGGAGCGGGTGGTCGCCGTACTTCAAAGCGAGTTGGATCCGAAGTCGCTGGCCGATCCCGCCCTGGTTCGGGCGGCACTGCTCGAACAGGTGGCGATGCTCGTCCCCACCGCCGAGGACCTTGAATTCGTCAAACCCCGTGATGGCCGGCCGCGAACCATCGCCTTCGTCGGTCCGACCGGCGTCGGCAAGACCACCACGCTCGCCAAGATCGCCGCGACCATGACCCTCCGCGACGAGATCCGGGTGGGGCTGGTCACCGCCGACACCTATCGGATCGCCGCGGTGGACCAACTCCGAACGTATGCCGACATTCTCGGGGTCCAGCTTGAAGTGGCTTCAGGACCGGTGGAGATGCGAGCGGCGCTCGAGCGATGTCGTGACCTCGATGCGGTGCTCATCGACACGCCGGGTCGAAGCCAGAACGACGCCGATCGCATCGCCGATCTCCGGGCGTTGATCGATGCGGCTCGGCCGCACGAGACGCATCTGGTGTTGTCCGGGACCGCCGCCGAGCGGGTGCTTCTCCGCGAAGCGGAAGCGTTCTCGACGCTCGGTCCGGATCGGGTGGTGCTCACCAAGCTCGACGAGGCCGTGACCTTCGGCATGCTCGTTTCGGTGGTCCGTCGGATCGGTCGTCGGATCAGCTGGGTGACCACGGGTCAGGAAGTTCCCACGGACGTCGAACGAGCGACCAGTGAACGGCTGGCGAATCTCATGCTCGGGGAGCCGGTGAAGTCTTGAGTGATCAGGCCTCCATGCTGCGAGGGCTTGTCGCCGGGGGCGCGCGGACCAGCGTCGGGCCCTCGGCCCGTGAGTCCGTCCCCAGCGTTCGAAGTGGGCGGGTGAGTTTCGCCCCGAACGCACGACCTGCAGGTCTGCGGGTCGAGACGCCGCGGCTCGCGAGGGCGATCGCCGTGGCCAGTGGAAAAGGCGGCGTGGGCAAGTCGAACATCGCCCTCAACCTGGGAATCGAGATGGCCCGGACCGGTCGTCGCGTGGCGCTCTTCGACGCGGACCTCGGATGTGCCAACGCCGATGTGCTTTGCGGATTGACGGTGAAAGCAACGCTTGAGGACGTGCTGAACGGGCGTCGAAGGCTTGCGGAGATCGTGATGAAGGTCCCCGGCATTCGTGGCCGGGGCGGTCTGGGGCTGATTCCCGGGGCGAGTGGGGTGGCCGAGCTCGCCGCGCTCAACGCCGTCCAACGGCAGGGGATCGTCGAACAACTGAGTGCGCTCGAGCGGGTGGTCGATCTCGTGATCATCGATGTCGGCGCAGGGATCGGGGCTGATGCGGTGGGGTTCGCAGGGGCCGCGGATTCCGTGCTTCTCACCTGCACCCCGGAGCCGACCGCCATGACGGATGCGTATGCGACCGCCAAGGCGATCTTGAGCCGGGACGCTCGAACGGATCTCTCGCTGGTCGTGAACATGGTCGGTTGTCATGAGGAAGGCGTCGCGGTGCACCAACGGATGGACTCGGTGGCTCGCCGGCATCTCGGTCGGTCCATTCCGCTGGCCGGCGTCATCCCGTTCGACTTCTCGGTGGTCGCGGCGGTGAAACGCCGACGACCGCTCTCCCTGGTGGCCGGCGACACGGCGGCCGCGGTGGCGATCCGAGGCTTGTCGCGAACCTTGCTTGAACGTGGGGATGACGGCGAACCGGTCGAATCCCGTCCGGAGCGTGGTTTCATCTCCGGGCTCCTTCGAGCCTTCCGCCGTTCCTGATCTCCCGTATCGGGAGAGACGCGTGATTCGCTTTCCAGCAGCCGCCACTTGAGGACGCCCATTCATGGATTCAGAACGACCCGCGATCTCGATGGCGATTCCCACGGCGTGCATCGTGGCTCTGGGGGCTTTTCTGGTCGCCATTTTGTCAGGAATGTTCGCGGAGAATCCCTTTGGCGCGGTTCTTGCGCGGTCCTTGCTCGTGATGCTCGTTTCATGGCCCATAGGGCTGATTGCCGGGTTCATACTCGAGAAGTTGTTCCGGGAACATGCTTCAAATCAGGCGGCACAGACGGCGCAATCGGACCCTTCCGCAGACGAAGCGCCAGGAGATGTGGAGATTGTTGACCAATCTGCCGGTGAACCGGATTCTTCTGTCGTGGAAGTTCCGGTCGCCTCCTCGTCGGAGGCCTCCTGACCTTTCGAGAGGTCCTCGGCGAGGAATCGAATGCACCGTTCCTCCACCTGGATCGATCAGGAGTTCACGCGTTTGAATACATCCGCGTATACTCCACACGTCCCTCGTCAAGGATCGGCGAGGGAAGACCATCAAGATCGACGGTTACTTCCCGTGGATCCTGATTGATTCAAGGCGTTCTTCACATCCTCGCACTGACGCGAATCCGTGAAGACCTGCAGAAATGCAGGAGCCTCGAATCGACAAGCCGGCAACGCAACTGGACGCGTTGTCGAACAGAACTGGTCATCGAAGGTCAAGGAGCGGACCGATGACGACAAAGGCAATTGCCACGGCGACGGTTGATGAGATCGTCGAAAAACCCAAGCGAACCACCAAGTCGACTTCCAAGTCGGCGAAGGGGGTCGTGAAGAAGGCAGCACCGAAGAAATCCAAAGCGAGGAAGGCCGTCGTCGAGACGGTGGTCGCCCTGGATGATTCGCGTTCCGCCAAGACCCTCAAACCCAAGACTCCGGTACCGAAGCCCGCGGCCCCGCCGCGGAAGCAGCGGTCGGCGATTCGAAGCGGGACCAGCGGCTCTCGAAAGAAGGCCAAGGACACCTGCCTCTCGGAGATTCCGATCGAGGAGATCTGGAGCATGTATCGGGAGGAGCAGACGCAGGACGTCCGCAACTTCCTGATCGAGAAGTACCACGATCTCGTCCGCTTCACCGCGGAACGCATGGCGATGCGGCTTCCTTCCGAGGTCGATACCAACGACCTGATGTCGGCGGGAGCGTTCGGCCTGATGGATGCCATCAATGCATTCGATCCGGGTCGCAACGTCAAGTTCGAGACGTACTGCACTCAGCGGATTCGCGGTGCGATCTTCGATGAACTCCGGTCGATGGACTGGGTTCCGAGGCTCGTCAGATCGCGAACCAGCAAGTTCGAATCGACTCGCAAACAGATCGAGATGGAGACCGGTCGTGCCGCCTCGGATGACGAGATCTCGGAACGACTGCAACTCTCCCCCGAGGACTATCGCAAGCTGAAGCGGGATTCCCGCCCGGTGTCTCAGGTCAGTCTGAACCGCAAGTGGTTCGAGACCGACTCGAGCAAGGATGTCCGCGAGATCGACGTGGTCAAGGACACTCGGCAGGAGAATCCGCTCTCCGCGGTGCAGCGACAGGATCTTCAGTCGCTGCTCACGAAGGGACTTTCCCGTGCCGAGCGGCTCATCGTGATCCTCTACTACTACGAGGAGATGACGATGAAGGAGATCGGCATCACGCTCGACCTGTCGGAAAGCCGGGTCAGTCAGATGCACTCTTCGATCCTCGCCCGTCTCAAGGCGCAGATGCAGCACCGCGAACGCGAGTTCTGATCAGCCGTGCCTTGGCAGGTCCCCGCTCGGATTAATCCGAGACCAGGCGGAACTGCAGTTCGACAAGACCTCATGAAAACGCCCCGATCCGATGATCGGGGCGTTTTCGTTCGGGTTTCGACAATCGTCATTCGGCGTTCGTGACCGCAGGGTCCGTGTCCGGGTCGTACGTTTCCGAGTCGCGGGCGAACAGATTCCGGAATCGGATTCCCGAGCCGTGGGCCTGCAGCCCGATCGGTCCCGACTCCGGAACACCCGGAAGCTCGCAGTCGACGATCACGTGCTCCCCGTTGAGCCAGACGTTGAGCGTCTCGTCGACGAGACTGATCCACAGGTTGTTCCACTCGCCGACGGGGCGATCCGCCTTCTTGCGAGGGGTCGCCGCGGCTCGGGTGGCGAGGGGCATGGCACCGTCGGTTCGATACCCGTAGACCTCGCCGCTTCCGGCGGGCCACTCCCAGAGGTTCACCTGGCTCTTCGAGTTGCCGCGGAGATAGATCCCGCTGTCCCGTTCCTCGACCAGTTCGGTGACCCGGTCGCCGTCCTCGTCGAGTCGATAGGAGCCATCCAGCTCGATGATCGGTCGTTGCATCGGGCCCTGAGAGGGGCCTTCCCATCGCCATTGCAGTGAGACCTCGAAGTCCTCGTAGGACTTGATCGTCCAGAGATCGCCCTTGACGCCGTCGAAGTCGAGCTCGCCATCGACGACCCGCCAGTGCTCGGCGGCGACGTCATCGACCTTCCAGCCCTCGAAGTCGATGCCGTTGAAGATGGGCTTTAAATCCGGAAGCTCCTGGTTGATGGCGGGGGTGCTGCAGGCGTTCAGAAAGCAGATCGCCGTCGATGCGGCGAGGACGAGTGGGAGACGAGTGGTCATGAGTCGATGGTCCGAAGTTCGTCGGCGAAGAGGATCTCCGCGGTGGTGCGATCGGTGATCTCCTCCCGGGTGACGTCGGGGGCGATCTCGATGACTCGAAAGCGACGGCGATCCCGGTCCATCTCCATCACGCAGAGGTCGGTGATGATCATGTCGATGCACTCCAGTCCGGTCAGTGGGAGGGTGCACTCCGGAATGATCTTGGCCGCCCCCTTCTTGTTGTTGTGCTCCATGGTGACGATGACCCGTCGCACGCCGGCGACGAGGTCCATGGCGCCTCCCATGCCCTTGACCATCTTGCCGGGAATCATCCAGTTGGCGATGTCACCCGTCTGGCTGACCTCCATGGCCCCGAGAATCGCCAGATCGACGTGGCCGCCCCGGATCATGCCGAAGCTCTCGGCGCTCGAGAAGAACGAATGTCCCGGCACGCCGGTAACCGTTTGTTTACCGGCATTGATCATGTCCGCATCGACTTCCGCATCAGTCGGGAACGGGCCCATTCCGAGCAGGCCGTTTTCGGATTGGAGCCAGACGGTCATGCCTTCCGGCACGTGGTTGGCGACCAGCGTGGGCATGCCGATGCCCAGGTTCACGTAAAAACCGTCCTGCAGTTCACAGGCGGCACGTCGAGTGATTCCATTCCGGTCGAGAGGCATGAGCGATCCTGGCGTGGTCGAGGTGGGGGTGGTCGATACGGGAGTCGAGGAGATTCTATCGAGCGGGCATGATCTCCGAAAAAAGGACCGAGAAGTTGAAGCCATCGGCGAATCACTGCGAATCAGCGGGAGGACTTGATTCGACTTTTGCCGACAGCTAGCCTTGGCGGGCTGTTCGGTTCCGGTGTTTCGAACCCGGACCGGGCACCCGGGGTGCTGAGCACCGATTCCGACCACGATTCCTCAATCCGCCCACCAACAGGAGAATTCGAGATGAAGTTTCTCGCTCTGACCCTTGCCCTGAGCACCACCTCCGTCACGGTCGCGGATCTCATCGATCCGAGCGTTCCGGACTGGCGTGGCGAGAGCGACAGCCAGTTCTACCAGTGGGACTCCTTCACGGACCCGTTCGCGGCGCCGAATTTCCCGACCTTTCCCCCGTTCGACTTCTCCTCGCAGGTCTTCAACTTCGTCGGTGGGGCTCAGATCGTCGATGGCTCGATCTTCAGCCCCGGTGGTCTCAACGTGCACGTCTACGGTGAAGGGAGGCCGACTTCGGATGTGGTTCTGAATCTGACCTACACCGCATTCGACACCACGCCGGAGTCAGCGGAATTCTTCATCGGCGGGTTCGGTCCGGGTGCGGGTGGTGAGTACTTCGACTTCGTTTCGACGGAACGGACCTACCAGGAGTTCGTCGGCGATGGATTGTTCCGGGTCACCGACGCCTTCACCTTCGATGTCGGCGCCTACACGGGCGAGGACCTGTTCTGGGCGGGTTTCTTCATGCTGGACGGACCGAGCACGCTCGAGGGCGTTTCGATCGACGTCCGCAACGTGGTTCCGGCGCCGGGCGCTCTGGCCCTTCTCGGGCTGGCCGGCCTTGCCGGTCGCCGCCGGCGGGATTGAAATCAGGCCGGTCGAGATGGCGGATCTCCACAGCAGAATCCTCACGGCCCGCGCTTCGGCGCGGGCCGTGATCGTTCCTTGGTCCCAGTCCTGTTAGATTCCGGGAATGACCATCGCCAACCAACATCCGGCCCTCACGGGAATCCTTGAAAAACTCGGCATGGCCGATCACCCCGCGATCCTTCCGGCGGACGCCGGTGGGGCGTGCGTGACCAGCGTCAATCCAAGCGACGGTCGTCCGCTTGCATCGGTCGGCCTCGTCGGAACCGACGAATACGAACGGTCGGTCGAGCGCGCGATGCGAGTGCAATCCTCCTGGCGCATGCTTCCGGCTCCGAAGCGGGGCGAGATCGTTCGGCGGATCGGCAACGCTTTTCGCGAGCATCTCGGTCCTCTCGGCGAACTCGTGACCCTCGAGATGGGCAAGATCCGTCCCGAGGGGGTCGGTGAGATTCAGGAGTGCGTCGACATCGCCGACTTCGCGGTCGGGCTCTCCCGTCAGCTCCACGGCTACACGATGCACAGCGAGCGCGACGAGCATCGCATGTACGAGCAGTGGCATCCCATCGGCACCATCGGCATCATCACGGCATTCAATTTTCCCGCGGCGGTCTGGGCATGGAATGCCATGCTCGCGGCGATCTGCGGCGACGCGATGATCTGGAAGCCGAGTCTGGTCACTCCCATCACCGCCATCGCCATGACCGAGGTGGCGCACCGAGTGATGCGGGAGCAGGAACTGTTCGTTCCCGAGGATGGCGATCCCTGCGACATCTTCAGCCTGGTGATCGGCACCGACGAGGCGGTGGGTGAACCGATGATCGCCGACCGTCGTCTTCCCTTGATCTCCGCGACGGGATCGTGCCGCATGGGACGTCGGGTCGGGGAAGTTGTGGGGGGGCGTCTCGGCCGCAGCCTTCTCGAACTGGGAGGAAACAACGCCATCGTGCTCATGCCGGATGCCGACCTCGAGTTGGCGATCCGTGGCGTGCTCTTCGGAGCGGTCGGAACCGCCGGGCAGCGCTGCACGTCGACCCGTCGGCTCCTCTGTCATCACTCCATCGTGGAAGACGTGGTGGATCGACTTCGGAAGGCCTACGCGAGCATTCCGATCGGGGATCCGCTCGCCGACGGAACGCTCATGGGGCCGCTGATCTCACCGGATTCGGTCGCCGCGATGCGATTCGCGATCGAACAGGCGATCGTGGAAGGTTGCGACGTGGTGTGCGGTGGGATCGAAGGGATCGACCGGAAGAACTCCGCTTCCGGCAATTTCGTCGAACCGACGATCATCCGTGTCCCTCGGGGATCCGTTCCGGCGGTCACGCGGGAGGAGACGTTCGCGCCGATTCTCTACGTCTTCAGCGTCGAGGATCTCGACGATGCCATGCGGGTTCACAAC
>JABABZ010000054.1 GCA_014237965.1 Phycisphaerales bacterium
GCACGGACGAGCGGCCCATGTCGGCCGCGCATTCGCAGAAGGACGATCGGCGGTTCTGGCGATCGCTCGGGCGATCATCGAGATCTCGGCCCTCGCCGATGCCGACGCCGGTCGCATCGTCAACATCGGCCCCATGCACGGTGGCCAGGTCACCAATGCCGTGGCACATCACGCGCGCTGCTGGGGCAACGTGCGATACCGCGACGAGGCGACCCGGCAGGATCTCGATCGATCGATTCGACGGGTGGTCGACCAGTTGAACGAGCAGATGAAGGCCGAGTCGGAGGAACCGCCGAGGCTCGTGGCTCACACGGCGTTCATCCGGTCGGCGAAGCCCTCGACTCCGGAGGTCATGGCGCTCGCCGAGACCGCCCGGAAGGCCAGTGAGGATCTCGGCCATCCGATGCCTTTTGCCGCCACGGGCGGGGTCTGTGATGGCAATGTGATCCAGCAGGCCGGTGTCCCGACCATCGACACCCTGGGGGTCCGGGGCGGTGGAATGCACCGTCCGGACGAGCATGTCCAGTTGGACAGCCTCGTCGAGCGGGCGACCCTGTTCGCGATCCTCCTCCATCGGCTTGATCGCGATGGATTCGGGGGAAGGTCGGGCTCCGGACGGTCGATACCATGAGGGTCCGTCCCGGAACGGTTGGATCGAGGGCCTTCCCCGATCCGGCGGTCTCCGCCCCGATTTCTCGTCCCTCGACTCCGTTCGAGTCGGCGCTCATCAGTCCCGGATCGATTCCCAGGAGGTCAGTCGCGTGAGCACGTCCCAGTCAGCCACGGTCGCCGATTCATTTCGCCGAAGCCCGGAGGTCGTCGCGGCGATCGATGTGGTGATCAAGCAGCTCGAAGCATCGCAGGCGTCGATCACCGAAGCCCGGCCGTCGGCCGATGGTGGAGCCGAGACGCTCGAGGGGTGGCTCGCCCGTTCCGCGGAAGCCCGCGGCAAGGACGCGCTCTATCCCTACGTGGGAAGCGGCATCGGAAACGGACCTCTGGTCGAACTCGTCGATGGCTCCGTGAAGTGGGACATGATCAACGGCATCGGTGTCCACATGTTCGGCCACAGCGACCCGGGCCTGGTCCGTGTGGCCATGGAATCGGCGCTCGGTGACGTGGTGATGGAGGGCAACCTCCAATACAACTCGGAGAGCATCGAGGTCGCGGAGTTCCTCTCGCAGGAAGCCTTGAAGGGCTCTCGACTCGGCAACTGCTTCACGACCAACTCCGGCGCCATGGCCAACGAGAGCGCTCTGAAGGTCTGTCAACAGAAGACCAACGGCGCACCGCGGGTCATCGCGTTTCAGGACTGCTTCGTGGGCCGGTCGACGACCATGGCCCAGATCGGCGACTCCGCCGCGGGCCGCGTGGGAATTCCCTTGAACACCCACGTCGATTACATGCCGTTCTACGATCCGGCGATGGGGGAGCGGTCGATCGAAATGGCGGTCCGGCATCTCGACCAGTACCTCAAGCGATATCCGGGGCAGCACAGTTGCTTCATCTTCGAACTCGTTCAGGGTGAAGGCGGATTCCGCACGGCCCCGCGTGAGTTCTTCGTGCCGCTCATGGAGATGTGTCGCGAGCGCGGCGTCCCGGTCTGGGACGACGAGGTCCAGACCTTCGGCCGCAACACCGAGATGTACTACTACGACGTCCTCGGTCTCGGCGAGTACGTCGATGTCCTCACCCTGGGCAAGATGAGTCAGATCTGCGCCTGCCTCTACACCGATGAATTCAATCCGAAGCCGGGGCTGCTGAGCGGCACCTTCATCGGATCGAGCAGCGCCCTGCAGGTCGGGCTCGCGGCGCTGCGTCGACTTCGCGACGGTGGGTACTACGGTGCGGACGGTCGGATCGCCCGACTGCACGCGGCGTTCCGCGAACATGCCGACGCCTTCGTGGCGGCGCATCCGGAGTGGTTCCCCCCGGCGGTCGACACCCTCGGTCGTCCGATCACCGAGATGGTCGCAGGCACCGGTGGCATGTGCCGGTTGACGCCCTTCGGAGGCAGTCGTGAGAAGATCATGAAGGCGCTGCACATCATGTTCGCCGAAGGGCTCATCGCCTTCATCTGCGGGCATGATCCGTACCATCTTCGCTTCCTTCCGCCGGTAGGCGTGATGGAGCCGGCTCAGTTCGGGCCCGTGTTCGAAGTGCTCGAGCGGTCGTTCGAGAAGGTTGACGCCGCGGATTGAGTCCGGTTCGCCCGCACCCGTGACGATGGTCGTCGACGGGATCAGCTTGAAGGTCGGCAGGAGGCACAAGCATGTTCGTCATCCGTCAGGTCGCGACCGAGGACGTCACGACGCTTCTCAAACTCGCGCGGATGGTTCATTTCATCAACCTTCCGTCCAATCGCGACATCATCGCTTCGAAGGTCGTCCGCAGTCGACGCAGTTTCAGCAAGCAGGCTCGCGATGCGCGGGAGCGGAACTTCATGTTCGTGCTCGAGGACCTCGAGACCGGGAACGTCATCGGAACCAGTGCGATCCTTTCCTGCATCTCCTGGCCCGGCCATCCGCATGTCTATCTGGAGGTCACTCGCAAGGAGTTCTGGAGTGATGATCTCCAGCAGGGCAACACGCAGGTGATGCTGACGCTGGGCGAGGACGTCTCGGGTCCGACCGAGATGGGCGGACTCATTCTGGCTCCCGGATATCGAGGTCACACCGAGAAGCTGGGCAGATTCCTGTCCATGGTTCGGTTCCACTTCATGGGACTTCACCGCCGTCAGTTCAAGAAGCGGGTGATCGCCGAATTGATGGGCGCCATCACGCCGGACAGTCACAATCTTCTCTGGGACTACCTGGGTCGTCGGTTCATCAATCTCTCCTACAAGGAAGCGGACCTCTTCTGTCAGCAGTCCAAGGAATTCATGACCGCGCTCTTCCCGCGGGAGCCGTTCTACGCCTCCCTGCTTCCGCCCGAAGCCAGGAACCTCATCGCTCGCGAGAGCGACGAGACCGGTCCGGCGCGACGGATGCTCGAAAGACAGGGATTCGAATACAAGGGTCACATCGATCCCTTCGATGGCGGCCCGTATCTCGAGGCGGTTCGAGATCGGATTCCATTGGTCGAAGCGACGAAGCGATGCGACCTGACCGGCCCGCTCACCGGAGCCGGGAAATCCGAAGGCATCGTCTCCTGCGAGGGAGATCAGGGATTCCGAGCGGTACAGACCTCCTTCACCATGCGAGGTGAGGGAGTCCGGATCTCCGCGGAGGCGATGGAGGCCATCGGCGCGACGCGAGGGTCGGCCATCGGAGTCACGGCGATGCCGAAGAAGAGCTCCGGCAAGTCGGGCAAGTCGGGCAAATCCGGAAAATCGAAGAAGTCGTGATTCGGGACATGGGGCGGCATCGCGCCACATCGAACCGGCGAAGGAACTTCTGCCGGCCCATCCCGGATTCGGTCGGCGGGTCGGCGATGGTGCCTCGCGGATCACTCTAGAATCACGACGGCTCACCCTCGGGCCGCTCGGAGAACAAGCATCATGTCGAATCACGGCACCGCCCTCGAACGCGGTTTTCTCGATGGCCCGCCCGCCAATCTGATCGATGGCGTGTTCCGGCCGCTGCCTGCAGGTGACGCGATCACCTCGCGGAATCCTGCGGCACCCGACGAGATCGCATTTCAATCGGGGGAGCGTCTCGAAGACGTCGAGGCCACGGTCGAAGCGGCCCGCCGGGCGCAGCCCGCCTGGTTCGCCATGGGAAAGGCGGCGCGGATCGAGGTGCTTCTTCGATGGAAGGAAGTGACGGCCGCCCGGGCGCCGCGGATGGCGGAATTGATCACGCTCGAGATGGGCAAGGTGCTCTCGGAGAGTCGATTCGAAGCCGGGGCGCTGGCGGGCAAGGTCGACATCACGCTGGGCGAGCATTCAGCGGGCCGCATCGCCGACTACGAGGTCGCGGCTGGTGAGACGAAGTCCGGGCTCTGCCGGTACAAGCCACACGGCGTGATGGCGGTTCTGGGGCCGTTCAATTTTCCGGCCCACCTGCCCAACGGTCACTTCATTCCAGCCCTGCTCGCTGGCAATGCCATCATTCTCAAGCCCAGTGAAAAGACGCCGGGCGTGGGCCAGGCCCTCGCGGAGATGGCGGTCGAGGCGGGCGTTCCCGCCGGGATCTTCAACCTGGTCCAGGGTGGACCCGCCGTCGCCGCGGCGTTGTCGGCCCACGACGGCGTCGACGGGGTGCTGTTCACCGGCAGCTGGCCGGTCGGGCGTCGCATTCTCGAAGCGAATCTCGACAACCCCGGACGGATCGTGGCCCTCGAACTTGGAGGATCGAATCCTTCGGTGGTGATGCCGTCGGCGGATCTGCGGCAGGCGGTCGTGGAGTGCGCTCGTGCGGCCTATGCGACGAGCGGTCAGCGATGCACCTGTACTCGTCGGATCATCGTCCATGCCGAGGTGGCGGATCGTTTCATTCAGGCATTCTGCAAGGTCGCCAGCACGCTCCAGGTCGGTGCCGGGGATTCGACCGACCCGGTCTTCATGGGGCCTCTGGTCAACGCGGCGTCGGTCGACGATGTCCTTGCATTTCAATCCGACCTTCATGCGTCGGGTGGGAAGATCCTCGTCGAAGCGACTCGGATGGACCGGCCCGGACACTTCGTGACGCCAGGCGTGGTCCTGGTCGACGGCTTCAGCATCGACCGTGATCGGGAATGCTTCGGTCCAATGGCCCAGATCACCGTCGTCGATTCGCTCGACGCCGCCATCGAGCAGGCCAACGCGACCCGCTACGGGCTCGCGGCGTCGATCTTCACCGGCGAAGACGCGGAATGGGATCGCTTCTTCGCCGAATGTCGCTCGGGTTGCATCAACCGGAACACCGGCACCGCGGGGGCGAGCAGCATGCTGCCCTTCGGGGGTCTTGGGCAGAGCGGCAACCACCGACCGGCAGGTGCCTTCAGCGTCGACTACTGCGCCTATCCGGTCGCCAGCATGGTCGAACGGGGGAGTGCCGCGGCGGTCCCGGCAGGCATGCTGCTCGAAGACGCCTGGCTCGAAGGCTGAGACCGAACATGACCTTTGAACGGAAATCCTCGACCGATGTCGCCGTGGTGATTCCGGCCTGGAACGAGGCCGAGGACATCGAAGCGACGGTTTCCACGCTTCGCGACGGGCTCGCAGAGCTCGGGCGACCGAGCGAACTCCTGGTGGTCGATGACTCCAGTGATGACGACACGGCCGCGATCGCCGAGGCGGCGGGGGCGACGATTCTGAAAGTCGAGAAGCGGCAGATCGCGGCGGTCCGCAACGCCGGGGCGGCGGCGACGGAAGGTCGTCTGCTGGTCTTCGTCGATGCCGACACCCTCGTGCCCAGCGAGACGTTGCGAGAGTTGATTCGCGCGGTCGAGCAGGGGGCCGCGATCGCGGGGCCTCGGGTGGAGATGCCCGGCGTGCATTCGCGATTCAATCGGCTCTGGACCTGGTTTCTGCTTCGGACGCTGGCGAACACCGGGGTGCTTCCGGGGTGTTGTCTGGTGATGCGACGGGAGATCTTCGATGCCGTGGACGGTTTCGATGAGCAGTGGTTCGCCAGCGAGGAGCTGTGGTTGGTGAAGTCGATTCGCGCACTCGGACGCGGGCCGGTCACGCGAATCGATGCCCCGGTCTACACCTCGCCTCGCAAGGCGAACGCGGTCGGTCCCTGGCGACTGCTCTGGCAGACGATCTCGATCGGCATGTCCGGACCTCGCCGCTGGCGCGATCGATCCAGACTTCGATTCTGGTACCAGCGCGATTCGTCCTGAAAAGGACGGGACGCTTTGGGGTCCATGCCCCATGGATGCCCGCGCGCTTCAAGGCGATATTTCCTACATGGCCGATCTGCGTGAGCGGGCCTGATCGAGAACTCGTGATTCGACGGTTTCTCCGGGGGGCGAACCGTCCAGTCATCGAGGTCAGGTTCGTTCACGTGGGTGGAACAGGTTCGTCGTCTTCCGATGCTGGCAGCCCTTCCGGGACTTTCGGGGTACTGCGTACCTCTCATCGAATGATGAAATCGATCTTTGGGGCAGCGATCGGTTTCAGACGTTCGACGGAGAGAACGCGAGCGAGGATGACGAACGGAAACAGGGACGGCGCGGCGCGGGTCTACGGATCCGCGCCGCGTTTTTTGGACGTGGCGGGTGTTCAGTGCACCAGCGTGCCGTTCGCGACTTCGGAGTCCGGGCCGAGGAGCGTGATGCCGCCCGACGCGGCTTCGGCCCCGAGCACCAGGACCTCGCTCCGGACGCCGGCGATGGTCCGCGTGCCGAGATCGGTCGCGACCACGACCTGTCGGCCCAAGAGGTCTTCCGGAGCGTGGCGGGCCACGAGTTGCGCACTCGAGACCACGATTCCGAGCGGGCCGAGATCGATTTCGAGCACGTAGGCCGGCTTTTTCGCCCCCTCGTTCGGACGGCACGACCGAATCGTTCCGATCCGCAGGGTGGTTCCCAGCGGTCCTTCGGTTCCGGAGGTCGAGGAGGTTGCGGGGGGCATGGGTTCCTCGGTCACCCGGCTGCCGGAGCCCCGTCGATCTTGTCGGCCAGGAAATCGGCGACTCGGTCGATCGCGATGCGTTCCTGTGACTGGGTGTCTCGTTCGCGGACGGTGACCGCATGGTCGGTCAGCGAATCGCCGTCGACGGTGAAGCAATAGGGGGTTCCTGCTTCGTCCATGCGGGCGTAGCGCTTGCCGATCGACTGCTTGACGTCCATGTCGACGGTGTACTTCCGGCGAAGTTCCTTGTGAAGTTTCTCGGCGACCTCGGGCATGCCGTCCTTCGCGACCAACGGGAAGATCGCGGCCTTGACCGGCGCCACTCGGGGATGGAACTTCATGTAGACCTTCGAGGCCCGGCTCTCGTCGGGCGTGTACGCCTCGCAGAGGAGGGCGAGCGTGCCACGGTCCGCGCCCGCGGAGGGCTCGATCACGTGCGGGAAGTACCGCTCGTTCTTCTCCTGGTCGAAGTACCGCATCTTGTCGCCCTTGCCGCAGTGTTCGGCGTGCTGGCGAAGGTCGTAGTCGGAGCGATGGGCGACGCCTTCGAGTTCGCCGAAGCCCGGGGCGGTGAACGGGAACCGGTACTCGATGTCGCAGGTGCCGGCGCCCTCCTTGGCGTAGTGGGCGAGCTCGCCGCGATCGTGCTCGCGGAGGATGAGGTTGTCGCCCGCGAGACCGATCGACTTCCACCAGGCGTAGCGCTGTTCACGCCACCAGGCGTACCAGTCCTCGGCTTCGCTGGGATGGATGAAGAACTCGAGTTCCATCTGCTCGAACTCGCGACTCCGGAAGGTGAAGTTCCGTGGCGTGACCTCGTTGCGGAACGCCTTGCCGATCTGGGCGATGCCGAACGGGATCTTGACCCGGCTCGAATCGACGATGTTGTTGAAGTTGGTGAAGATCCCCTGGGCGGTCTCGGGTCGGAGATACGCCTTCGAGTTCTCGTCCCGGATCGCCCCGCAATGGGTCTCGAACATCAGATTGAACATGCGGGGTTCGGTGAGGGTTCCGGCCTCCTTCGCGTCGGGGCCGACCGAGATCGCCCGTTCTTCGGCGGACAGGTCGGCGAACGGACAGGTGTCGATCTCCTCGTCGGCGACGGTCCGCTTGACGTACTTGTCGAGTTTCTTCCGAGCCTTGGCCGTGCTGTCGTCGTCGCCTTCGATGCAGACGAAGATCCGACCGGCGGTGTCACCCTTCACGCCGAGACAGACGAGATGGTCGGCGCGGTAGCGGGACTTCGACTCCTTGCAGTCGACCATCGGGTCGTTGAACCCGGCGATGTGTCCCGAGGTCTCCCAGACCTTCGGATGCATGAGGATCGAGCAGTCGATGCCGACCACCTTGACGTTCGCGCCGGTCGGGCCGGTCGCGTCTCCGTGGACGATGCGCTGCCACCACAGATCCTTGAAGTTGCGCTTGAGCTCAGCCCCAAGGGGGCCGTAGTCCCAGAATCCGTTGATGCCGCCGTAGATCTCGGAGCTCTGGAAGATGAAGCCTCGTCGTCGGCAGAGGGCGACGATGTCCTCCATGCGCTTGGTGGTCGTTTCGCTCATCGGGAATCCGGTTCGAGTGGGCCCTCAGGGGGGCGGGCGGTGAAGAGGTGACGGAAGGGGGGCATGGTAGCGGGTACGATCCTCCGCCCCGGCCTTCCAGGGTCTCGGGACCCGTTCCAGCGTCTTCTTCGCCCCCATCGGAGTTCCAGATCATGCCCTTCACGAATCGCCCCTGTCTGGTCACCGGTGGAACCGGCGCCCTTGGCTCCGAGGTCGTCCGCGACCTTCTCGAGCACGGGGCCGAGGTTCACGTCACCTGGCGGGAGGCTCGCGAGCTCGATCGCATCGACTTCAAGGATCACGTCACGCTTCACGAGGTGGACCTCGGCGACGAGGCGTCGGTCGCCGCGGTGTACGCGAAGGCCGGGCCGATCTACGCCTCGATCCACGTGGCGGGCGGCTTCGCGATGGGACCGATTCAGGACGTCACCCAGTCCGACTTCGAGGCCATGATGCGGCTCAACGCGGGAACGTGTTTTCTGTGCTGCCGGGAGGCGGTCAAGGCGATGCGGGCCGCCGGACGGCCGGCGGACGACGGCGGCCGAATCGTCAACGTGATCGCTCGTCCGGCCATCGAGCCGGTGGGCGGCATGCTTGCCTATTCGACGAGCAAGGCGGCGGTCGCCAGTCTGACCCAGTGCCTCGCGAAGGAGGTCGTCGGCGATGGCATTCTGGTCAACGCGGTCGCGCCATCGATCATGGACACGCCCGCGAATCGGGCCGCGATGCCGGACGCGGATTTCGACGCCTGGCCCAAGGTCGAAGAGGTCGCTCGGACCATGGTCTGGCTCGCGAGTCCCGCGAACATGTTGACCACCGGCGCGCTGGTCCCCGTCTATGGCCGAGCCTGAGGAATGAGCGGTCGGGAGAACAGGAACGCACCCCGGCCGTCTCGTTGGAGACCGCCGGGGTGCGTTCCTTCACGGGCGCCGGATGCGATGCGCGGATGAATCAATCGCGTCCCGGGTTCGCGCTGATCAGCGTCAGGAGTTCCATCCGGGCGGCCGGATCCTCGAGGAACACGCCGTGCAGCTTGCTGGTGGTGGTCCAGGCGTTGCTCTGCTTGACGCCGCGGTAGCACATGCAGAAGTGGCGGGCCTGAATGATCACGGCGACTCCCTGGGGCTCCAACGCCTGTTGAATCGTGTTCGCGATCTGAGCGGTCAGTTTCTCCTGCACCTGCAGTCGCTTCGAGAAGATCTCGACGACCCGTGCCAGTTTCGAGAGACCGACGACCTGGCCGTTCGGTATGTAGGCGACATGGGCCTTGCCGACGAACGGAACCATGTGATGTTCACAATGGCTCTGGATCTCCATGTTCTGGAGAAGGACCAGTTCATCGTAGTTCTCGACTTCGCTGAAGGTCTTGGCCAGCGGTTCGAAGGGATCGGCGCGGTAGCCCCAGTAGTGCTCGTTCATCGCCTTCACGACTCGTTTCGGAGTCTCGAGCAGTCCTTCTCGCTCGGGATCCTCGCCGATGTATCCGAGCAGGGATTTGATCTGGGCCATTGCTTCGACGCTGGCATCGCTCTCGGGGTCGAAATTGGTATACGGTCGGGGTTCGAGCACGGACGTTCTCCGGGGGCGGAAGTTGGTTGGACGATTCTAGCAGGCCCCCGAGGGTACCCCGGGTGTCGTAGCATCTCTCTTATGAACGATAGACCTCCAGCCTCCGGAAGTCCGGCCTCCCCGGTCTCCCAGACCTTGATTCGCCCGACGCTGCTGTGGTTGGATGGTGCATTCAAGGCGGATCACGAGGTCGTCATTTCTGGAGATCGAATCGCCGAGATCCGGCCGGCCACCGGACCCTCGGACTGGGCCGCCGCACTCCTGCCGGGTTTCGTCAACGCCCACAGCCATGCCTTCCAGCGTGGGATGCGGGGACTCGGTGAGACCTTCCTGAAGGGTCAGGGATCGTTCTTCACCTGGCGGGCGTCCATGTACGAACTGGTCGCGTCGCTCGATGCCGAGCGGGCGTATCGCACGAGCCGGACGGCATTCGAAGAGATGCTCGATGCGGGCATCACCACCGTCGGTGAGTTTCATTACATCCATCACGCAGACGACGAAGACGAAGCCGTGCGTTGGACGCTCGACGACGCCGTCCTTCGCGCGGCGCGGGATGCCGGCATCCGCATCGTGCTCCTTCACTGTGACTACGTTCGAGGCGGGTTCGATGATCGGCCGCTCGGTGGAGGGCAGGTTCGCTTTGATACTCGAGGTCTCGAGCACTACCTGGCCAGTCTCGACCGGGTGGAGAAGATCGCCGAAGGTCCGTTGCAATCGGTGGCCGCGGTATCGCACTCCACGCGAGCGGTTCCGATCGATCGCATCGCCGCCGTGCATGCCGAGGCCACACGACGCGGAACCGCGTTTCATCTTCATCTGGAAGAGGTCGTTCAGGAGATCGACGACTGCCGCGTCAGTCACGGTCGGACGCCGATGCGGCTCGCGCTCGATCACGGAGTCATCGACCAACGGACCACCGCGGTCCATTGCACGCACTCGATCCCCGAGGACCTTCGCGACTTCGCCGCCGCCGGGGGACGGATCTGTCTGTGTCCGAACACCGAGGGGAATCTCGGCGATGGAATCTGTGACCTCGCCACGATGCGCGACGCGGGCATTCCGATCGCGATCGGGACCGATCTCAACAGTCGAATGGCACCAGCCGAAGACCTCCGCTGGATCGAATACGTCCAGCGGGTTCGACATCAGATGCGAGGGGCCGTCGTCGACGAGGCCGGACGGACCGGGGCCGCACTGCTGGACATCGCGACCGTCAACGGGGCGGCGAGCCTCGGGGTCGAGAGCGGCTCGATCGGTCTGGGACGGCTCGCCGACTTCGTGGCGATCGACCTCGATCATCGCACGCTGGAAGGGGTCGATCCCGACCACCTCGCGGACGCCATCGTGATGGGCACCGGACCCGAGTGCCTGGCTGGAACCTGCGTGGGCGGCACCTGGGTCCGTGGCGGTCCGGACGCCGCGCGGGGAGGGGCCTGACATGCCGACCACGCGCATCGGAGTCGATCTTGGCGGGACGAAGATCGAGGCGATCGCTCTGGTGGGCGGTGAGATCGTCGCTCGGGAACGGGTGGCCACGCCGGCGGGTGACTACGTCGAGACCGTCGCCGCGATCGCGTCTCTGGTCGACCGGCTCGCCATCGACGCGGGGGCGGACGACTCGACCACGGTCGGCGTGGGGACGCCCGGGTCGGTCGATCGAGCGACCGGACTGCACCGCAACTCGAACTCGACCTGCCTGAACGGCCGTCCCTTCGAATCGGACCTCGACTCGGCGATTCGCTTTCCGGTTCGGACCGCCAACGACGCCAACTGCTTCGCCCTCTCGGAAGCGACCGACGGTGCCGCCGCCGGACGTCGCGTGGTCTTCGGCGTGATCCTGGGGACCGGAGTCGGTGGAGGGGTGGTGATCGATGGTGCCGTCCACGAAGGCGGCAACGGTCTCGGGGGTGAATGGGGGCACATCGGTCTGCCGCACCGCGAGGCGCGGGATGTGGCGCCGCGGCCGTGTTACTGCGGTCGCTCCGATTGTCTCGAGCAGTACTTGAGCGGTCCGGCCATCGAAGCCGAGCATGCCGCCGCATCAGGAAAATCGTCTTCCCTGATCGAGATCGCGAACTCGGCGGCGACCGACGAGACCGCTGGCGCGGTGATCGATCGATTTCACGATCGGCTGGCGGAGAGCCTGGTCACCATCGTCGACCTGTTGGATCCGCAGGCGATCGTGTTGGGGGGCGGAGTGAGCAATCTCGATTCGATCTACGAGGTCGTTCCCGGACTCGTCCATGCGCGGGCCTTCGGCGGCCACGCGGCGACGCCCATCCTGCGGAACTTCCACGGTGATTCGAGTGGCGTCCGCGGCGCGGCCTGGCTCTGGCCCGACGCATGAGGTGATTCGAGGGATTCGCTCAGTCCACGCGACCGAACCGCGCCGGATCGAGCATGGGCGACTCGATCGAGGGTCGTCCGTCACAGAGGATCTCCGCGACCAGGCGACCGGTGACCGGCCCGAGGGTCATCCCCATCATCGCATGGCCGGTCGCGACCACAAGACCCTTCGCCCAGGGAACTTCGCCGATCATCGGCATGCCGTCCGGGGTGCAGGGACGGTAGCCCGCCCATTCCGCGGTGATCGTCGCCTCGTCGAGGTCACGAAGATACGGCTGCGCGGCGCGGGTGAGATTCTCGAGCCGGGAACGGGTCCACGGTCGACCGTGACCGGCGATCTCAAGGGTTCCCGCGAGCCGAAGGCGATCGAACATCGGGGTGAACGCGATGAACGTCTCGCGAAGCACGCCGCCCATCCGCGGCATCGCGGGAAGGCCGGTGAGTTCGCGGTGGTATCCGCGAGCGGGTTGAAGGGGGACGTTCAGTCCGACGGTCGCGGCGAGCGGGCCCGACCAACTGCCGGCGGCGAGTACCACGCGCTCGGTCTCGATGACTTCGCCGGACGCGAGTTCCACTCCGGTCACCCGCTCGTTCTCCGTGAGCAGTCGCTCCACGCCTCCACGCCTGGGACCTTCTCGAATCTCGACGCCCTCCCTTTCCAACCACCTTCGAAGAGACCGCATGAAGGCGAGTGGGTCCATGGTCGCGCTCTGGTCGAATCGGACGGCACCGGCCACCTCGTCGCCGAAGGCCGGGTCGGTCCCCCGGAGGGCGTCGCCGTCGAGGCGCTCCGCCGTGTAACCGAAGGGTGAGAGATGTTCGATCTCTCGTTCGGATTCGTCGAGGCTCGAGGACTCCAGGCAGACGTCGAGCCATCCGCGCGGCCGCCAGTCGCAGTCGATCGACGCGTCTGATCGCATCTCGTCGAAACCGCGAGCCGTCTCCCAGCCGAGATGGGCGAGTACCGCGAGGCATGCTTCGAAGTGCGGCTTGTTGCAGTGGCGGTGGAAGGTCAGCAGCCAACGGGCGAGATCACCATCGAAACGAGGCTTGATGTAGAGGGGGCTCTTCGAATCGAACATCCACTTCAAACCCTGGACGCTCACGCCGGGGCGGGTCAGTGGGGGATGCCCGTAGACGATGAGCCCGGCGTTTCCCAGGCTTGCGCCGTCGTGAATCGGTTCCTGATCAAGCACGATGCACGGGATCGCTCGTCGATGGAGCGCCCACGCGCTCGCAAGGCCGATGATGCCTCCACCGATGATGATCACGGGTTGTTCCGATCCGGCCATGTCGTCGGATGGTAGTCAGGAACGGCAGCGCCGGGCCTCATCAAGGAGATCGGCACGAAAAAGAACGCGGGCGGCGCCGAGGCGCCGCCCGCGTTGAAGTCGACTTGGAGGTTCCGACGCTCTTCGGAGAGCAGCCGGCCGGATCGGACTCAGGCGGTCTTGCGTCCGGCCTTCGCGGCGGCCTGGTACTTCTCGAGTTGCTCGCGGATGCTGGCGCCCATCGCGTCGTCATCCGACTTCTCGACGGCCTTCTTCTGAACCTTGACGGCCATGTCGAAGTCGCCCATCTCGTAGTACGCTCGAGCGAGCGTGTCGAGAATCGCAGCGTTCGTGCCACCGGACGCCGCTTCGGCGGCCTTGGCGGCGGCCATCGCGAATTCGTAGTCTCGATCGGAGACGGCGGCATCGTCAAGGGTGTACCAGGCGATGGCATTCATCATCATGGCGTTGTCGCGGTTGGCCTTGAGGATCGCCCAACCGGTCTGATATCCCTCGGGATCGTTCATCGGGCCGATCATGGTCTGGAACTTCATCATCTGGAGGCCTGGGTCGTCGGGCATCTTCGCGATGGCGGCGTCGAGCAACTTCATCGCCTCGCGATAGTCCCCGGACCTGCTCGCATTGCGCATCGACCGTCGGACCTCGGTCATCATGCGACCGGCTTGCTGGGACTTCTCGTAATCGCCGCGGAACTTGTCGCGGTCCCACTTGCCGGCCACGATCTTCTTCAGCGGCTCGTCCATGGACATCGGATGACCGATCCAGGCGACCTTGCCTTCCCCGTCGACCACGAAGGCACAGGGGATGCCGTTCCGCTTCGCCGCCTTCATGTACGCGGCGTTGGTGGCTCCGTCACGGTCGACCGCGATGGTGTATCCGGTCTTCTTGTCCCACTGGGGTTGCTCGATGAACGACTCGACGACGGCGAGCTTCTCGTTGCTCACGCCGATGATGTCGACGCCCTGCTCCTTGTACTCCTTCTGGAGCTCGGAGAGGTGGGGCATGCCCGCCTTGCAGGGGCCGCACCAGGTCGCCCAGAATTCCATCACCGTGACCTTGCCGGGGGTGAACCCGTCGAAGTCGGTGTTTCCCTTGAGGATCTTCTGCACGTTGGGCCGGGGTGCCGAGTCGCCGATGGTCAGCGTGCGAGGTTTCTTCGCGTCCTGGGCCTCGGGGACCGGCTGCGGCATCGCGGCGATCTGCTCGCCCTCGATGGCTCGGCTCGGCTTCTCCTGTCCGACGATGGCGGGTGCGTGCTGGGCGATGGCCCCGGCGGCGAAGGCGAGGCTGGCCGCTGCGATGATGTACATGGAGATCTTCATGGTCGTCGGTCCTCGGGCAATGAATGGATGAATGAGCGCTCCCGCTCCGGTCATGGGTCGATCGAAATCGTACCGTCACCAGGCAGATTGGTCGTCGCAACCGGTGAATTCGGGTGAAAACGGGGTATCCACCGCCCACGCGTGCACGGCTCGGGCTATCGACGTCGAGGCGAACGGTAGCGAGGAGGCAGTTCGCCCGGCTTCAGATACCCGTTCGTGTACGCATCGAGATTGGCTCGCGTGGAATCTCCATGCCAGGTCCCGAATGCTCGGGCGACGGCCTTGAGTTGCCATCGAATCGCTTCATCGGCATCGCCACGCATCCACCAGACGCGAGCCAGGGTGTCGAGTACCGAATGGTCCGCATATCCCTGAATCGCATTGGCTCGTCGAGACATCTCGAGCGCGAAGTCCAGATCTCGCCGCGAGACGTCCGGCAGGCTCACCGTGTTCCAGGCCAGGTCGTTCAGGATCAGATAGTTGTCCGGAAACCGCTCGGCGATCTCCCGCCCGTAGGCGTAGGCGTCATCCGGCCGGTCCGCGACGGTGAGAAGAATGTCGAACTTCGAGACCTGTCGCCCGCCGTTTCGCGGATCGAGTCCGATGATTTCCTCGGCGAGGGCGATCGCCTCTTCCGGGGTGGCCTGTCCACGACGCACGCGTCCACGAATCTCACTGAGTGCGATCGAGGCTTGTTGCCGGGCGTTGTACTCGAGAACCGAGTCGCGGTATCCATCGCTCGACCAGTTGTTGGAACTGATCTTCGCGAGGGCGATGGAGGCGGTGTTCATCGGCCCGTGGTAGACGACCTCGCCGCTCGCGTCGATTGCCACGACGGCGGGGAGGGTGGTCAGTCCGAGTGGCTCGATGAAGGCCTGGCGCCAGCGGCCGGTGTCATCGAGAATCGTTCGAGGGGCGATCGGCGTTCGGCCGGGGAGGTTGTCGAGCATGTCCTCGACCCGCGATCGCGGTCCGCTGGCGATCGAGATCGTCTCGATCTTCTCCGATTTCGCGCCGACGTCGCCGTGTTTGGCGAGGTGCGTGCCGGTGCCGCCGACGAAGGGCGACCAGAAAAGAAGAATCGTGGGTCCGGTGGTACTCCACCCGGTGATCGAATCACCCTTGATCATCGTTCCGGCGGGTGGGGGCGGTGCGGCCTCGCCGATCATCAGAAGTTCGCGGATCGTTCTCGGATCCGGGGCGAAGCGGGAGGACGCCATCTGCTTGGTCGGTGGTGCCACCGAGGGACGGGCGGTCTGGCCGGGAACCGCCGTCTGGCCGAAGACCGGGGAGACGGTCAGGAAGCTCCCGAGCATGACCGGCTTGACGAGGCGGGCGAGACGATGGGGACCAATCGGGTTCATATGAAGGAACGATAGTCGAGCGAACCCCCCGGAGTCGACCTTTCGGGATGGTG
>JABABZ010000055.1 GCA_014237965.1 Phycisphaerales bacterium
CGGGCTCGTGAAGGTCGAGATCGATCCCCCGCACCGCCTCGACCCGGCGCTCTCCGAGCACGAAGGACTTGCGAAGTCCACGGATTTCAATCCCGCAGAATTCGGATTTCGTCGTCTTGGGGGCGGATTGGGTCACGAATGTTCTTTTCGTCGAAGACTGGATCCGGATGCGATCGCGTTGCCATCACGACCGATCGTCGCATGACCGGCTTCGATCAGCCGTTCATCTGGTCGTAAGCGGCCGCATCCATCAGGCTTTCGAGCGGACTGGTGTCCGTGGTCTTGATGCGGACCAGCCAGCCTTGGCCGAACGGGTCGCTGTTGACCAGGGAAGGATCGTCCACCACGGCGGTGTTGGCCTCGGAGACCTCGCCTGCGACCGCGGTGTATACGTCGCTGGTCGTCTTCACCGACTCGACCTCGCCCGCGGAGTCGCCGGCTGCCAGTGTGGCTCCGGCGGATTTCATCTCGACGTAGGTGATGTCGGTCAAGGCATCGGTGGCATGCGTCGTGATTCCGATCGTGACCTGATCGCCCTCGACGAGGAACCATTCGTGGGACTCGGAGTAGCGTCGGTCGGCGGGGCTGGACATGGGATTGGATCCGGGCTCTTGAAGTGAATTCGAGGACTGCGGGGTCCGGCAAGGGGTGGCGGGAGCCGCCTTCCGGCCGACGGCGAATCATACCGATCTCGAGCCGGAGGGTCCTCCATCGGGTGTGGTCGGAGCCGTTCGGTGGCGGGGTAGGTTTATTCCCCATTCATGGCTCGAGAAGGGAACTGGCCCGACTCATCGGCCGCATTGAGGGATAGATTCCCGAATCGTTGGAATCGAGTGCCGAAGACGGCATTCCCTCCCATTGATCTTTCTCCCCTCTGGAAAGTGTCGGTCTTCAAAGGCCGGCACTTTCTCTTCTCCGCCCCCTGAATCAGAGGATTCCAGAAGCGGGGATCATCATGGACCCACCGCCGATCCCCTCGCCTCCTCCCCGGCTTCGGGCCGAGGGGGCCGCTCCGGTACACTCCGAGCTTCCGTTCGCCCGCGATGGTCCCATGGAGGTCCGGTTCTTGGCCCAGATGCAATTGCTTGTCACGGTCTCCGCGGCCGCTTTTCGGGGGAGATTGGAGTCGTCGGACGACGCCCTCGATCTCGTCGACATGCCGGCGTTCGCAGTGGGCGAACTCGGGGTTCGGGGTCTTTCGATTCCCGCGTCTCTTCTCGCGGGCCGGGATGCCACCGCCCTCGAGCGGATTCGGGATGAAGCCGATCGGGCCCGATGCCCGACCCTGCTCCTCTACGAGGAGACGCCGTTCGAGCTGGGGAGTGATGATCCGGCGGTTCGGGCCGCCGCGTCCGACCGCATCGGCCGATTGGCCAGAGCGGCAAGCATGCTGGGATGTGCCAATCTCGGGATCTCCTGCAGCGGGGTGGACAAGGGAGATTGTTTCGATCTCGCCGCCGCGACCCTCCGGGAGATCATGCAGCAGATCGATCGGCAGGATGTGAACCTGTTGATTCAGTCACAATCCGGAATCACGGAAAAGCCGGATCGGCTCACCGAGCTGATCAAGAAGATCGGCGGATTCCGAATCGGATCGCTTCCGGACTTCCGAGTCGCGCACGACTCCGGAGACTTCGCCGGCAATCTCCGTCGGCTGGCGCCGTATGCCGGGACCATCATCGCGACAGTCGGTGGTGGCAAACTCGGCGGGAAGCCGGCGACGCCGTCCAAGGACAAGTCGCCCTACGACCTGATCGAAGGACTCAAGGCGGTTCTCGCCGTCGGCTATCAGCATGCGATCTCCCTCGACCATGCCGGTGGGAAGCATGCCGCCAAGGCCATCATCGAGGCTCGAGAGCTGCTGGAGAAGGGGTTGGAATCCCACGCGGAGGGTGAATGAAAGTCATGTCGGTGTCATCAGACGATTCCGTCCGGGACGCGGGTGATCCGGATCGAGCCGACTCGAGTCGGCTGATCGTGACGATCGACGGTCCGGCAGGCACCGGGAAATCGAGCGTCGCACGGATGGTCGCGACCAGAGTGGGCCTGACGGTGCTCGACACCGGGGCCATGTATCGGGCCGCTGCGCTGCTCACCCTTCGTCTGAAGATCGATCCGAAGGACGGTGTCCAGATCGCCGAGGCCATCGGCGTCCACCGCATCGAGATGGACTTCGACGTCGAGCCCGCGAACGTCCTGTTGGACGGAGACGATCCCGGCGACGAGATTCGGGGAAGCGAAGTCGAGTCGATCGTTTCCGTGGTGGCCGCGCATCCCGAGGTTCGGCAGCGACTGGTGGCCGTTCAGCGCGCGATCGCAACGTCGCACTCCAGGCTGGTCACCGAAGGCCGGGATCAGGGTTCTGTGGTCTTCCCGGACGCGGATGCGAGGTTCTTCCTCACCGCTTCGAGTGGCGTCCGCGCGAAGAGACGCGTCAATCAGCTTCGGGCGATGGGTCGGGAGGTCGATCCGGAGTCGGTGCTTCAGGGGATCGAGGCGCGGGACCGCATCGATGCAGGTCGCGCCGACGGCCCCCTGATTCGACCGCAAGGAGCGATCGAGATCGAGACGGACTCTCTGACGCTCGCCGAGGTCGTCGATCGCCTCGTGGAAATCGTGAAAATCGTGGAGGCGGCTCGCGACTCGGGCGGCGGGTCGTGAGACGGTTTCAATTCGCACGACGCGCCCCGGGTCGGCCGGCGGTCGCGACGTTCTGGTGGGACATCTGCCAGTCGATGAGCGAAGGGTTCCTCAGGCTGGCCTTCGGACTTCGCGTGACCGGGCGTGACCGGATTCCACGCGAAGGCCCACTGCTCTACCTCTCGAATCATCAGTCCTTCGTCGACCCGGCGATCAACGGAGCCTTGATCAACGACCGCCCGTTTCGTCCGTTCGCACGCGACACGCTCTTCAGAGGGCCGTTCGGATGGTTGATCCACTCGCTTGGAGCGATGCCGGTCTCCGGCGGAGGGGGAGACAAGGCGGTGATGCGGGCGGCGATCTCCGAATTGCAGTCGGGTCGCTGCGTGTTGATCTATCCCGAAGGAACCAGGACGCCGGATGGAACCGTCAAGACGTTCAAGTCCGGCGTGGCCCTGTTGCTCAGGCGGGCGGATGCCATCGTGATTCCCATCGGCATCGACGGGGCGTTCGACGCATGGCCGAGGAATCGGTCGAGACCTCGATGGCGGCGGGCGATCGAATGTGAAGCCGGTGATCCCATCACTTCGGCCGAGTTGCTGGCGGACGGTGTGCCGGCGGCGATGAAACGGCTGGAGGAAGAGGTCGATGTGCTTCGTCTCCGATGCCGGGCTCGACTTCGCGAAAGATTCGGCGCGGACTATCCGGCCCCCGGTCCCGCGGACCGGCCGAATTCGGAGTCTGCGCCGTGAGCCGGCCGACTGACCCATCCGAGACGCCGAAGGCCGCCGCCCGTGCGGTCGCGGAAGTCCTGATCGAACACGGTCACGAGACGTACTTCGCCGGAGGATGCGTTCGTGATTCTCTGCTCGGTCTCGAGCCGGTGGACTTCGACATCGCGACCGAGGCGGTCCCGGAACGAGTCCTGGAGTTGTTTCCGACCGCTCGCGGCGTCGGCGCCAGTTTCGGCGTGATGCTGGTGCCGAGTCGCGGTCGCATGCTCGAAGTCGCGACGTTTCGCTCGGACTTCGCCTACGAGGACGGCCGTCGTCCGGGCCGCGTAAGTTTCGGTTCCGCGGAGGCCGATGCGGGCCGACGGGACTTCACGATCAACGGAATCTTCGAGCATCCGGTCACCGGGGCCGTGGTCGACTTCGTCGGGGGCCGGGACGATCTCGATCAGCGACTGCTTCGAGCGATCGGCGAGCCGGAGGACCGGTTCGAGGAGGACCGACTGCGGATGTTGCGGGGGATTCGTTTCGCGGCGCGATTCGATCTTGCGATCGACCCGGCGACCGAAGCCGCGATCACGGCGCGGGCGGATCGCCTGGCGGGCGTGAGTCGTGAGCGGGTGGGTCACGAACTGCGGAGAATGCTGGTCGATCCGGGGCGGGTCACCGCCGCGCAGTTGGCGGAGTCCACCGGGCTCGACCGCACGATTCTCGGTGATTCTCGAACCGGCGCGCGGAAGTTCGATCTTCTGACCGGCCTTCCCGCGAAGGTGGACTGGATCGATGCGCTCGTGGCGTGGGAGTTGGATCGGGCATCGCCCACCCCCATGGTCGAGCGGCTCAGCGAGCACCTTGTTCTTTCGAACGAGGAGCGGATGGATGTCGCAGACCTCTTGGAGACTCGCCGGCGGATTCTGGAGGATTGGAGCGGCCTCGCAGTCGCCGGCCGAAAGCGGCTTGCGTCCAGCCGACGCTTCGATCGGAGCCTCGCTCTGGTGAAGATCGAACGCCCCGGGTTGGCGGTCGAGATCCAGGATTCGGTCGAGGCGCTGCGAAAGACCGGACTCGCTCCGACCCCGCTGCTCGGCGGTGATGATCTGATCAAGGCGGGAATCTCGCCCGGACCCGCCTTCGGACGTGTTTTGTTCTCGGTGTATGACGCCCAACTGGAGGGGAGGGTCTGCACGCCGAAGGAAGCATTGGATCTGGCACGAAGTGCTCTGGATCGGGATTCCAGTGATCTGAAGGCTGATTGACGCGGTTCGAGGATCCGGGTCGTGAGTCCTACGAATAAATTCGTGTCCCGCGGAACAAAATGAAGCTGAGGATCGTCTACTTGATATCCTCAACGTTGCGGGATTCACTTCTCCTGCAATCAAGAATCGACTTCCTCATTCCTGAGGAGGTCCTACCCGGAGTCCAGCATGTCCTTGAAGAAGTCCATTTCCATGGCCGGTATCGCTATCGCAGGTTTTGCAGTCTCACTTCCAGGCGTGGCGAACGCCTCCGACAACCGGGTTCCGGTCGTCTACGTCGTGCCGATGAGCGGTCAGATGGGGACGGACATCCACCCTTCGATCTACGACAAGGTGATCGAAGACGCACTGAAGGTCAATCCGGATGTGATCGTCTATCAACTGAAATCCGCGGACATCGACAACAACTTCTATCTCGCCGGCAACGACGATCGCCGCGAGTTCGGCATGGCCAAGATCGGCGAATACCGAGACCTCGCTCGCGCCTTGCATCAGAAGCTCGATGCACGGCAGGTGATGTGGGTCGAGGATTCGGTTGGTCTGGGAAGTCTGCTCGCGCTGTCATGGCCCGAGATGTACATGTCCGACGGTGCCCGGCTCTGGGGACTTGCCCGGGTTTCCATGATGGCGGCGGGGTGGAGTGATCCCGATGTGGCATCGAAGATGCTCAACGCGTGGGTCGGCATGGGCAACGGTTTTCTCCAGCTCGGTGGTCATCCGCTGGAGATCGGCTGGGCGATGATGCGGCCCGAGTACGCACTGAGCGCGAGTTTCAAGGGACGCAAGGTGACCTGGACGAACGACACCGCCGGACAGTGGGTCGTCGATTCCAACGACGAACGCGTCGCGAACTTCAGCGCGAGTCTCGCCGAAGACATGGGGCTTTCGGAAGGTACGGTCGAGAATCTCGACGACCTGATGTTCCTGCTGGGGTATCGCGAGTACGACGAGGTCGAGAGCGGCAAGGACATGGTCAAGAAGTACGTCGAAGACTGGCGTCGAACCTTCGATCGCTGCAAGTCGTGGTACGCCGATGCCCAGCAGAAGCTCGGTTGGGCGAGCGGAGATGACGCGATTCGCTATCTCGGTGCGGCCAAGACCGACCTCGAGAAGATTCTTCGGGCCTGCAAGCAGTACCCCGCGGTCGCCGCTCGCTGGCAGCAGGACTACGGGATGAGCATCCTGCAGCTCGAACTTCAGATCGAAGGCATCAAGGATCAGATCGGTGACATGCGTCGAGGGAACCGCGGCAGTGGTCGCCGCGGCGGGAACAGTGGACGCGGCGGCGGCGGTGGTCGAGGCCTCTGAGCCTCGGGCGACTTCCTCTTCCGATCCGCTCGGGTCGCATCACCAATTGACTTCATTCCGGTCTTCAATGACCTTTCATCGAGAAAAAGCACTCATGCAGATTCGAATCGCCACGATCCTCGCACTCCTCATCGGCCTTCTGGCCGGGGGAAACACCGCGTCGGCCGACCAGTACGAGTTGACCTTCTCCAACGGATCGAGTTGGCGTGGCGACGATGGCGCTCTGGTCGACGTCGTATACAACGAGCAGGGAATCGAGCAGTCGATGACCGGCGTGATCAAGAAGATCGATGGACGACCCGGATTCCAGATCGTCTTCATCCGTGGCCAGATCGCCGGACGCGAAGCGACCAAGGGCATCTTCGCACCCGACATCGTGAGCATGAAGGCCGCGGGCGACGCCAAGGACTCGGTGGCGACGGCCAAGACTCCCGTCACCAAGCCTGCGGATGCAGACCGCAAGCGCCCCGGTGGCCAGCCGTCCAAGCCCGCCGTCACGACCACGGGAGAGGATGGCTATCTCAAGTCCTCCAAGCCAGGCGTCTTCTTCATGCCATGGGAAGGTCCGGTCGGCATCGAGGCTCGCCACGACGAGATCAAGGCGATCATCGAGGAGGCCGACAAGTACGGTCCCGGTCAGATCATCGTCCTTCAGATCAACTCGCCGGGCGGTCTGGTGATCGAAGGCGACAAGATCCACGAGACATTGAAGGATGTGAAGAAGCGTCACCGCGTCGTGGCCTGGGTCAAGGAAGCGATCTCCGCGGCCGCCTTCGCCTCGCTTCACTGTGACGAGATCTACTTCATGCAGGTCGGCGCGATGGGTTCCGCGGTGATGTTCGCAGGTCAGACCGCGATCTCCGGTGACGAGCTCAATGCGTGGCTCGAGAAGTTCAGCGAGGTGGCCGAGATCGGCGGTCGAGATCCGATCATCGCCCGATGCATGGTGACCCGGACCGCGATGGCCAGTTACGACAAGGATTCGGAGACCGGGAAGGTCACGATCTATCCGGACATGCGGGGCGAGTTCGACATCTCCGACGACAAGAACGTTCTCACGCTCAACGTCGACAACGCGATGGATTGCGGGTACGCGGACGGCGTCGCCAACACCACCGACGAACTCGCGGTTCTCCTGGACCTTCCGGAATGGCATGAAGTGAACGACTCCGGCCGAAAGATTCACGAGCGATGGCAGCGAAACGTCAAGCAGTGCCGTGAGCGCATCCCCCGGCTCAATGCCGAAATGCAGAGGAATCCCGAGAAGGCCATCACCCTGCTGAAGGAACTTCTCGGCTGGTACAACCGGTGCTACCCGGTGTTGGTCTACGAGATGGGGCTTCCGCCCGATCCGGATCCGCTCCGACGTCAGATCGAGGAGCTCCGGCGACAGCGGGCTCGCCAGCGCAACTGAGCGACTTCCGGAGAGCCCCTTCGGCGTGGCGAGCGGGCTTGCCATCGAGAACGAGCGTCGAGGAAGAACAATGTCATGTCCACAAGGGGCTCCGATTCGATTCGGAGTCCCTTTTTCATGCCTTGTGATCGGGTGATTTCTCGGCGTCCTCGTCCACCGCCCGACGGGGCCGAGTCCGGCCTGCTGCGGTACCATTCTCGCATGAATTCACACGACGCTCAGGACGGTGCGGCACCTTCGATTCTTCCCCCGGATGATCTCGAGGGGAAAGCGGTGCGGTGGCCGACCGTTCTCGGCGTGCTCTCGATGATCTATGCCGGGTTCGCATTCCTGATCAATGGTTGCGGCGCCGTTTCTCCGTTCTTCACGCCGTACTTCCTGACGATGAGCGGCCTCGACATGGGTGATTTCCAGATGGCGCCGTGGCTCCTCTGGACGACCGTCGGATCGGGGGCCATCGGGATGATCATGGCGATCGTCCTGCTTGCCGGCAGCATCTCGCTGCTTCGCCGAAAACGAAACGCGTTGACGATCCTCAAGTCCTGGGTCGCCATCACCGTCGTCCTGTCGATCCTCGGACTCGGGATCGGATTCCTGGCGATCGAACCCAACGTTCAGTTTCAGATGGAGATCCAGAACGCGACGCAGAAACTGATCAAGGAACGGGGTGGTGGTATGGACATCCCCAGAAAGACGGCCGACGAGATGCGATCGCAGAGCAAGATCATGCTCCCGATCTTCGGTCTGCTGCCGATCATCTACCCGGTCATCGTCGGATTCCTCATCACGAGCCGAACCCGGCTCGGGGACGTCGAGACGTGGGAGGATTGACCCGGGGGCGACCCCTCCTCGATCATCCCACTTCGCGACGCTGGAACAGCATGATCGCGACGGCAAGGGCCACGAGCACCAGGGTCAGTCCGTAGGGGATGGTCCAGGCCAGGTATCCCAGCGGGATCGAGGCGTCCTGAGTGATCGCGTCCGCCAGCCAGAAGACCTGGAAGTTCGGAACGATCGCGTACGCGGTCTTGAGCGCCCAGTACTGCGACTGGATATCGAGGCCGATCTCGCCGCCCGCCTTGAGCAGGGCCGCGGAAATCTCATCCAGGCGGGCGATTCGACGGGCGATGAGCCAGTCGGACAGCAGGCCGAGAATGAAGAATCCGATCGTCGTCACGAGCGTGAGGACCTGGCCCAGTCGCGTGCTCGCCGCGAGGGCGATGGCGGTGAGCACCATTTCTCCGAGGAACAGAACCGCGATCGCGATCCAGAGGTTGCCTTCGAACTGCTCGCTGATCGGGACGGGGGTGAAGTCGGCGCCGAGCAGGAGGCACAATCCGTATGCGATGAGCAGGAGGGGCGTCCCGATCGAGATGAAGGTGCTCGAGAAGACGTAGCCGTAGAAGAAGTTGCACCAGATACCTCCCGCGACCGCGAGGATCATGGCGCCGAATCCGAGGGTGATCACCGGAAGGTGATAGGGGGTCGTCACCGTCTGTTGGACGCCGTGGATCTCCACCAGCATGAAGACCAGGGCGAGAAAGACCATCACCAGCAGCTGCGCGGCGGCGACGCCGAGATACTTGCCGATCACGAAGATCGGTCGGGAGACCGGCTTCGAGACGACGGTGAGCACCGTTCGATTGTCGATTTCGCGGGTCAGAACGTTCGAGGCCACGAACGCCGAGAGGATGGCGCCGCCCATGAAGATGGTGGACAGGCCGATGTCCACGTACATCCGCTGGTCGTCCTGGAGCGTGTAGGCGCTGAACGGGTTGCTCAGGACCACGAGGATCGTCGAGACGATCAGAACGACCAGGAGCACCGGCTGGCGGATGCTCTCGAAGAAGGTGTTCCGAGTGATGGCCAGAAGCTGTTCGAAGACGGCCATGGGTGCAGGTGGATCCGTTCAGGGAGGATCGGGGGGGGAGGCCGATCCGGGGCGAGGAAGGGGAGACGCGGGCTGCTGGCGGACCAATCGGTCGGTCCGGATGGAATCCGCACGAGGGGGTATGATTATGACCAGCTGGGCCGAACTCGTCGACCTCGGCATCGTACCTTCGGGACGAGCCGAGGTTCGGGGAATCGGCCCGACCGGAACCGTCCCGGTGTTTCCTCTCGGGGGATGTCAGGGCACACTTCCCGTTCCGGTGCCTGTTTCGACCGTCGATGCGAACATCGGCCGTATTCACTTGCGATCTTTCAGCGATCTCATCGGATCGAGGCTCATGAGAACCGACCATCTCGCCTATCAGCAGGCCACTCGAGTAGCCGGCATGGGATTCCTGCTCCAGGCCGCCATCGGCCTGATCATGCTGGTGTACGGGTTCATCTTCAAGGACTCCGCGTTTCAGGTGGCGAGCGAGCCGATCCTGGTGGGAACCCTGGTATGGATCGCGCTCATCGTGGTGTTTCATCAGCACCGGCTCGAACGTCTCGAAGCGCTCGAACGCGACGACCTCGCCGCCGAGCGCGGAGAACAGGCCGCGGGGATCTTCGAGGAAGGCGAGACGGACGTCGCTGCTCGGCGACTCCGGCTCATGCACAGCTGGCTCATGCCGATCGCCAGTCTTCTGGTCGCCGGGCTTCTGGTCTTCTTCGGCTGGCGGACGCTGGCCTGGTTCGAATGGCAGAACGATCCCGAGTTGAATGTGGTGCCGTTCCAGGTGGGCGGTCATCTCGGATGGCAGCTGGCAATCGCGCTGGCCTTGGCGCTCTTCGCGTTCATCTTCTCTCGATTCGTCGCGGGCATGGCGGCTCGTTCGGCCTGGGGCAATCTCCGCGGAGGCGCCGGCCACATGGTCGGCAATGCGCTGGTGCTGCTGGCGGTCGCGGTAGGCATCGCCTTCCGATTCTTCGACAATCCCGCGGTGTTGGAAGGGGTCACGTGGGGCCTCGCGATCTACATGCTGCTGGTGGCGGCGGAGATCGTGCTCAACTTCGTTCTGAACCTCTATCGCCCTCGACGGCCCGGTGAAGTCCCGAGGCCTGCCTTCGATTCCAGGATTCTCAGCCTCTTCGCGGCGCCCGATTCGATCGTGAGATCCATCAACGAGGCCGTGAACTACCAGTTCGGCTTCGACATCACGAGTTCGTGGGGTTACCAGCTGCTCCTTCGGAGCTTCGCCTGGCTCGTCGCGTTCGCATTCGTGGTGCTCGTCGGTCTCAGCACCGTGGTGATCGTCGAGCCGGGGCAACAGGCGGTTCGTCTGCGAGGCGGACGCATCGTCGGAGAGGTGTACGAGGGATCGACGATGTTCAAGTGGCCCTGGCCGCTGGAGACCGTCACCATCGTCGATTCGGCGAGGGTTCGGGAGCTGAGCCTCAACGGCACGCCGCGAGAGGTGAAGGAAACGGATCTCTGGGATCCTGCCGAAGAACCGATCAACGAACTCTTCCTCGTTTCCGCGAATCCGCTTCCGGCGGAGGTGACCCGCTCGGTCGACCAGTTGGAGATCGCACAGGATCGCCTTGATGAGGCGGCGGGATTCGCCGCATCCGACGAGCCCGCCCAGGTGGTGACGAATCAATTCGCGCTGCTCGACGTCGATGTGATCCTTCGATATCGAGTGAAGCCCGGAGCCTTGGTCGAATACCTGAACTTCTGCAACGATGTGAAACTGAAGCGAAGTTCGCGGAACATGCGGGAACAGGCGCTTCAGGAGATCGCGTTGCGGGTCGTCACTCAGACGTTCTCGCAATTGCCGCTCGAAGAGGTGCTGTCGCCGCAGGGTTCGGTTCTTCCGACCGAACTCCGCCAGCGGATTCAAAAGGAATTCGATGCCGGCGACACTGGAGTCGACGTCGTCTCGGTCGCGATCCCGGCACTTCGACCTCCCGGCGAGTCGGTCTCGATGTTCGAAGAGCTGGCGATCGACACGCAGAACGTCAGAAAGCTCCTCGAAGAAGCCCGCCGGACGGCCAATGCGGCGCTGGCGGGGCTGGTCGGTGATTCCGATCGGGCCATGGAAATCGTCGCGTTGATCGAGCGATACCGTGAAATCGAACGCACGGAGGGGCCCGACGCCGAAGCCACGATCGAGGCTCGCGTGGAAGCGGAGAAGATGGTTCGTGAGAGCCAGGGCTTCATCGCCTCCTTCATCGCCAGCGCCCGGAGCCTTCGTTGGAAGATCCACATGGACGCCCGCCGCAATGCCGCCGTCGTGCTCGGTCAGGTCGGTGCCTATGAAGCCGCCCCCGCGCTCTACGAGGAGCGTCGGGTGATGGAGGTTCTCCGGGAAGTGCTCATGTCGGTGCGATCGAAGTACATCCTCGCCGTCGAACCGAGCCGAACGGATCTTGAAATCGAAATGCAGGAACCAGATGGAGGTCTCAACCTCCGCGACTATCTCGAGGAACCGGCGCCAGGCGGCTGATGGAGATCCGAATCCACCCCGCCCTTCCGAATCCCTCCCAACGACCCGCGTCCGAGCAAAGTGAACCATGAGCAAGACAATCACCGCCGTCATCGCCCTTCTCCTCGTGTTCGTGTTGGTTCTCTTCAACACGACCTTCACGGTGAACTTCCATGAAGTGGCGATCAAGACGACACTCGGCCGTCCGGCCGGGATCATTCGTGAACCGGGGCTCCACTTCAAGCTTCCGTTCTTCATCGATTCGGTCGCCAAGCTGGACACCCGGCAGCAGTTCGTGAAGTCGCCGATCAAGACCGTGCAGACGCGAGACGGTCAGCAGGTCATGGTCCAGGCCTTCATGCTCTGGAAGGTCGGCGAGGACGACGAGCAATCGCAGTCCTTCCACAACAGTTACGGATCTCTGGCCGGAGCCCAGCGTGATCTCGAGACGCTCCTGCAGGGGTCGCTCGGTCAGGTCGGTGGCTATCGGTTCGATCAGCTGATCGGAGCGGACAGCAAGCTTCCAGAGGCGGAGCAGGCGATCCTGGCCGACGTCCAGGCCAACGCGACGAGCGGTGTGGTCCCCATCTCGGTGGGAATCAGCCGCATCGCCTTCCCGCCGAAGACCACGACGGCGGTGATGCGTCGGATGTCGGCGGTGCAGGAGACGCTTGCGAATCTCGAAGAGGCCCGAGGCAACTCCGAGGCAAGCACCATCAAGCAGCGGGCTCAGGCTCAGGCACAGATCATCCGCGACTTCGCCGAGCAGTGGGCGGCGGTGATCGAAGCGAGGGGGAATCAGGAGGCCACTCGGTATTACGAGCAGATGCGTGATCATGCCGATCTCGCGATCTTCCTCTCCTGGCTGGACACGCTTCGCGTCGGGCTTCGGGGGTCGACGACCTTCGTCACCGACATGACCAAGGCGCCGTTCCATCTCATCGATCTGGAATCGAGCGCCAGTTCGGACGGCATTCCCCAGCCGAAATCCAAGTACGTCGAGACCGGATCGGGAGGCTCAAAGTGAGCGAAGAGACGCCCCCCGATTCATTCGAGCCGGTCCGTGAAGAAGAGGACGGCTTGATCGAGGAAGCACCGCGGCGCGAGAAGTCCGCGGAGTTCACCGTGGTCGCCGGCGCCGCCTCCGAAGCGGACCTTCGCGATGCGATGGATCCCGCCAATCAGAGCCTGACCGAGGCGTTGCGGCTCAGTTACCGCGTGCTCCAGTTGGCGATCCTCACGCTTGCCGTGGTGTTCATCTTCAGTGGATTCGAAACGGTCCGAGAGAACCGGACCGGCATTCGAACCCTCTTTGGAGCGATTCAAGGCGAAGGTGCTGATGCTCAGATCTCGGCGGGTCTCCAGCCCTTCTGGCCCTACCCGGTGGGAGAGATCGTCACCGTTCCGCTCAAGAGAACGGTCTCGGTCGAGCAGTCCTTCTGGCCGAACACGCGTTTGCTGTCGCTCGAAGAAGCGACGGCGAACGCCCGGACGAGTACGCCCCTTCGTCCCGGACCGGTCGGTCTCGGGGACGGAACCCTCATCCTGGAGGGCGGGGATCTCGCCCATTGTCGGATGACCGGCGAGTACTCGATCGACGATGCCGTCTCCTTCCTCGTTCGGTTCACGCCGGAACAGGGAGACGAGGTCGTCAAGCTCGCGCTCGAGCAGGCGGCGATCCACACCGCGGCGACCATGACGCTGGCCCGGTTCATCGAGGGTGACGAAGCGATTCTGGAGATTCGACGACGGGCGCAAGACGCCTTGAACTCGTTGGAGAGCGGAATCAGGCTGGTCGGCATTTCGGTGACCGATCGCATTCCTCCGCTGGCGGTTCGTCGGGGTGTGCAGACCGTGCAGGGTGCCAGAGAACGCGCCAAGATCGCGGTGGAAGTCGCTCGCCGCGAAAGCACGACCATTCTCGATGATGCCGCCGGTGCTGCGGCCCTCGCGGATCTGATCGCCTTGATCGGTGATTACGAATCCGCATTGAGTGGTGGCGACGAGGCCGAGGCGGAGACGGTGCTTGCTCGGATCGGAGAGCGATTCGAAGCCGCCGACATCGGTGGCGAAGCCGCCAAGACGATGACCGAGGCTCGTGCATTCCGATCGATGATCGAAGCCGGTATCGGAAACGACGCCCGGAGACTCGCGAGTCTGGTGCCGGCGTATGAGGAAAATCCGCAGCAGCTCGTACGCCAGCTCTGGCTCGACGCGTATCGCGAGGTGCTCGCCGGGCCGGAGGTGGAGGTCATCTCCGCGCCTCCCGGTCTCCGAGGATTGGCGCTTCGGATGAAGAGTTCGATGGACATCACGACGAGGCGTCGTGATGCGTCCGCGGAACGGCGTCGTCGAGAGGCGATGCAGACCGGGATCGACGGCAACGTCTGGCAACTCGGTTCCCGTCAGATCAACATCGACAAGGCGGGTCGTCGTTTGAACAAGGATGCCACCGGCGGGTACGGCCGTGAAGGGGCGGGCGAATAATGATGGCGAATCATCAGACACCGACCACGAATTCGGCCGGGCGGCCCTCGGTCGGGGAGCCGATCGTCGAAGCCGTGGGGCTGACCAAGGTCTTCACCGACTTCTGGAAGCGTGCGAAGGCCAGAGCGGTCGATGGCGTCGACTTCGAGATCCACCGACACGAGATCTTCGGCCTCCTCGGGCCGAACGGGTCCGGAAAGAGCACGACGATCAAGATGATTCTCGGGCTCCTTCACAAGTCGTCGGGACGCCTGAGCGTGTTCAATCGGGAGCCGTCCGACGTCGCGATCAAGGGACGGATCGGGTACCTGCCGGAAGAGTCCTATCTGTACCGGTATCTCAACGCCCGGGAGACGCTCGACTACTACGGACGGATCTTCGGACTCGATCGTCGGACTCGGAACCGTCGAATCGACGAACTTCTCGACATGGTCGGGCTCGCACAGGTGAAGCGTCGGGCGGTCGGTGAATACTCCAAGGGCATGAGTCGACGCCTCGGGCTCGCCCAGGCCCTCATCAACGATCCCGAGTTGTTGATTCTCGATGAACCGACCTCGGGACTTGATCCGATCGGAACCCGGCAGGTGAAGGATCTGTTGCTCGAACTGGGGCGACGCGGAACCACCATTCTTCTGAGTTCCCATCTGCTGGCCGACGTCGAGGACGTCTGTGATCGCATGGTCATCCTGTACGGCGGCAAGATTCGTAGAGAAGGCCGGACGGGAGATCTTCTCGCGGACTCCAGTCACACCGTGATCCGGACGCCGCGGCTCAACGACGCGACGGTGCACCAGATCGAAGGAGTGCTTCAGGGGCAGGGCATCGGCATCGATTCGATCGAACAGCCTCGACAACGTCTCGAAGAGCTCTTCATGGGCATCGTCGAAGAGGCGCAGTCCGAGGCCACCGACACCTCCGGCGCCTTGCAGGGCGGCGAGACGGCGGCGTTCCTCACTCGTGACGAGGTCGTGGACACCGGTGAAGGCGACTCGCTGATCGATGCTCTTCAGGAAGCGGCTCCTGCCGCGGAGGTTCGCTCGGTCGAGAAGGCCGGTCAGGAAGCCGGATCGAAGCCGGCTTCGGACGAGCAGGACGCCGAAGTGCTGGATGAACTTCTTTCGCAACCTGAAGCACCCGAGTCGCAGGCTCCTGCGACGGAAGCGCCCTCGAAGCCGGAAGGGCACGATGACTCGATCATCGACGATCTTCTGGGCGACTCGGACAACTCGCGGAGTTCGAACGGGTGACCGTGATCAAGAAGATCTGGCAGATTCTGGAAGACCTCCAGAAGAAGGTGTTGACGAAACTGGTCCTCTCCGGACTGGCGCTGACGGCGACCTTGGTCGTCTTCGGGTCGATCTGGAACCAGGCCACCGATGCGCGGTCCCGTTTCGATGGCGTGGTCGCGGTGCTCCGAGAGGCCGATGCGCTCGCGAAGAACGCCATCGCCACCCGACTTCTGGAGTCCGGCGAGATCGAAGTGGACGGCGAGATCTACGGTGGTCCCGACGTGAAGGCCGGGATCTCCGCGTTCTTCGACGAGGAGACCGGCGGTCTCATGCAGATCGCACAACTCGGCGCGCTCTTCATCGCCGAGACGATTCCCTCCTGGATGCCG
>JABABZ010000056.1 GCA_014237965.1 Phycisphaerales bacterium
GCAGGTGCGTCGTCAGCAGGTGCGTCGTCAGCAGGTGCGTCGTCAGCCGGCGAATCATCATCGGCCGGCGGAGCTTCCATGCCATCGACTTCCTCCGAGGAACCGTTCAGACCTGGAGCCGCGCCACCGCCACCACCACCGCCGCCACCGCCGCCGCCTCCGCCGCCGCCGCCGCCGCCGCCGCCAGCACTTGAACCGGAATTCGTATTCGCATTCGATGCCGGGTTCGAAGGTCCAGTCCCACCACTACTCGAGGCGGTTCTGGATCCGGCATTGGCGGCCTGGCTCGCAACCGGAAATCCGATGGCATCAAGATCATTCAGACCGGACGAGGACCCACCACCCGTCGACGCGTCAGCCCGCATTCCAGACGACGATTCCCCCTCCATGGACAGGGACCGATCGGTGTTCTTCGAATCGCCGAGCGATGCGAAAACGTCGCCCTCGATCGCAAGTCGCCAGCTCAGATTGACGGGGTAGATGATCGCCAGGCCGTCCGCCAGATCGACGGCATTGGGAAAGATGCGACCGATCATCTTGCGTTCGTCGAGACGACTGGAGACGACAACGCCTCGATCGAGCACGAATGCCGAGAGCTTTTCGATGACCGCGGCGAATCGAATGTTCGCAAGCGTCGCTTCACCTTCGTCTCCCTCGAACGGAAGCCCTCTCACACTGAGTGCTGCCTTCGGTCGTGCAATCTTCGCCTCTTCGATGAGCTCCAGCACTTCGCGACTCACGAAACCGTCGTACTTCCCGACGATCTCCGGACCACCACGTTCGAGAAGCATCTTCTTCGTCCGCCTGGGGAGGTCGGAGAAGCGGAGTGGGAACCCTTGGAACTCGATCGTCACCAGCCGCTTGGGGTTCTCGTCCACCGCTTTGACAATCGCATCGACAGCATCATCTGAGACTGAGGGCGAGCTTCCATCATTGCCACCCAGTGGGAGCTCCACGAGAATCGGCTTACGAGCGGCCTTCAAGACGAGAGTCGAAGACGATGACCCGCCATCATCCGACGTGACCGGCTTGATGCGAATCTGATCGTCAGTGGACGTGTGGATGGCGGCGAACGATGTGTCCACGGTTACCGAAAGCAACCAGGCAGCGATCGCGACGAGGGCGATGATGCACGATCGACTTCCATGATGAACACTCAATGGAGATTCGCTGGTACTTGATCTGGACATGAGAATCGACGTCCTTTCCCTTTCGCGGGGACTCCCGCCGGAAGACCGGCGCACAAACAACACATACCGACCACCTGTCCGAGTCCATCACTTCGGGGCGATGGCCGTCTCGGCCACCTCCTGAATTCCAGATAACAGTCTCGAATTGCCTCGACCTGGATCCAAACAAATCAGGAAGTCCAAGGATTCCTGCAAGCGGGACAATCCGCAGGACTGCCCCCATCTGGCCTGAGAACCATCACAACACCATCAGCGACCCTGCAGAGGGTATGTGTTGGGATTTGGGCAGGCTTCGCCCCCGTTGACTGCGGAATATCCGCGTCAATGACCGGGAAGCGAGATTGAGAGGACTGACTCGATTGGAAGCCGATCCTCTCTCGGGAACATGGGCGATTTTCACCCGCTACGAGGTCTTCATCGGCATTCGTTGGCCGCAGGGGAACCGAATTCCGTGCGAATTCCCACAATCCACACCCTGGATTGTGGTGGGTAGAACACAACGCGCAAGAACCGCCGAAAACGTGCATACCGCCATCGGGAACGCGTAGTTCGCCAAAAAACTGGTTCCGCCAAACGCGGTTTGAATCTCGAGGTTGGATGCGCGGAAAGACAGGGGTTGCCGGGAAGAATCCGACAACCCCTGTCTTGAAAACGCTATCTCGCGCGAATGGTCGAACCCGCGATCAGGCCCCTCATGCTCGCCGACGACGGCGAACGAGTCCGACGGCCATGAGTCCCGCCAGACCCGCTGGCCCGGGTACCACGATCAGTTGATCTTGAAAGTCCTCATTCGTGAGGCCTCGAAGGCCGGCGAACGACAGGTAGTTGAGACTGCTTCCTACGCCACCCAGCCCATTGAGCAGAGCTTCAGCCTGGCTCATCACCCCCGTGAGCGACGCATCGAAACGGGCGATTCCCGTGCCAAGTCCAAGATTCAGGGCGCCACCGGCAACTTCGGTCTCATGAACGATCTCCCAGATCGCCAACTGAAACGCCGCCGCCTCAGCCCCGGTCCCGATCGATCCGTAGTTTCTCGCATAGAGATCCGAGATCAACATGGCTTTCTCAGGACCCATGTTTCCCGGTTGGGAATCCGGCACAAACGCAAGATCCTCCAGCACCTCGTAGGTGACGGTCTGGTTGAACGAGATGTTCTCATACAACTGAATACAGAAGGTCTCTCTTCCCTGCTGCCATGTCATCACGCCGGCATTCGTGCTTTGCCAGGATCCGACAGCCCCAGAATTGAGGTTATAGGACGCCGATGAGCCTGGATTCACACCATTGAATGTCAAGGAGAGGACTTCCCCCCCTGAGGTAGCTGAGATCCCAGCGATGGCAAAGGCTGAAATCCACGTTCTGTTCACAACTTGAGTCGTCATCGATTCCTCCGACTTGGCCCTGAAGAGGCCGAATGAGGGCCCCCGGAAAGGGACCTTGAAGATGAAACGAACCCGCCGGAAAGCATTCACACGAATGCGCCTCGGAAAGGAGGCCGTCGGATTCGACAATCGAAGTGGAGAAGGATCGAAGGACTTTTCTGCAGATATTCACCTACAGATCAGCGCTCGCCTGAGCGGAGCACGACGCCCCCGGATTCGTCTTCTTCGATCGGGAGGGAAGATATCAAGGCCCCATGACGCTCTGCGACCGTTGAATGGCCAGAATCAGACGGAATGGGGTGAAGGCCCCCAATGAAATCCAACTCGCCTTTTCAATCGACCGCTCGGGGACGACAATGAACCGCATGAACAACCACCACCCCTTCCGCGTTCGCCCAGTACGACTCACGACGATTCTTCTCACCACCGCGATGGCTCATCCCACGATGGGCGAAGTCGACGTTCCGAGCGTGTTCTCCGACCACATGGTTCTCCAAAGAGATCTTCCGCTTCCGATCTGGGGAACCGCCGAACCCGGCGAATCGATCTCGGTGATCTTTGGGAACCAGTCGCGATCCACGAAGGCGGGGTCGAATGGCGCTTGGCGCATCGAATTCGACCCGATGCACGCATCCTCGAAGGGTCGAACCCTCACGATCAGAGGTTCGAACGAGATCCAAATCGATGATGTCCTGGTGGGTGAAGTCTGGATCTGCGGCGGACAGTCGAACATGGAGTGGACGATCAACGGTTCGACCGATCCAGCTCGCGAACGGGCGGACGCAAATCGACCGACACTTCGACTCATCAAGGCCCCGCATGTGACGAGCAACGAGGAAGCGGAGAACATCGATGCTTCCTGGACGATCTGCACGCCGGAGTCGGTCGGCGGATTCACCGCCGTGGGATTCACCTTCGGCCGTGACCTGCAAGATGCGCTGGATGTTCCGGTCGGCCTTCTCTCGATCAACTGGGGCGGAACTCGCATCGAACCGTGGATCTCGAGCCGGTCCCTCCTTGCCGCAGAACTCTCGTCGGACCGAATGCGAAAGATGAAGTCAGCGATCGATACCCATCACGGCATGAGCGAGGCCGAGCGTTTCGATCTCGCGCAACTTCGCCGGAACGAACATGCCCGATCCGTCGCGGGGTACATCGACCGTCAACTGAGCGCCGACCCAGGCGTCCCCGGAGGATGGATGCTCCCGAGAACGGACGTCTCCGCGTGGCCGACCGTCGACCTGCCACGCCTCTGGAAGGGAATGGACAAGTCGCTTGCGACCTTCGATGGTGCGGTCTGGTACCGAAAGCAGATCGAGATCCCAGCCGATTGGTCCGGGAGAAATCTCCTCATGGAACTCGGCCCGATCGACGACAGCGACATCGTCTGGTTCAACGGCGCCCGGATCGCCTCCAGTATCGAAGCCTGGCCTCAGCCTCGGAGTTACCGAGTACCAGCCGCCCTCGTCAAAGAGGGTTCGGCGACGATCGCGGTCATGGTGATCGACTCGGGTGGCGCGGGCGGATGGGGTGGCCGGGCGGCCGACATGAAACTCGGCGTCATGGATCGCAAGGCCGCCAACCCCGCATCGATTTCACTGGCAGGGGCATGGAATTGGAAAAAGGGCGCCGCGCATGCGGGCGGCAGACCCAGTCCGGCCCCCGGAGATCTTCGAGAACCCGGCCTGCAGCCCGCCGACTACGCCGCGCTCTACAACGGCATGATCGCACCCTTCGCGCCTTACGGCGTTCGAGGCGCCATCTGGTATCAGGGCGAGTCGAACGCCGGAGAACCACGACGCTACGAGTCGTTCATGCCGATGCTGATTTCAGACTGGCAGAAGACGTTCGAACGCTCGGAGTTTCCTTTCGGCATCGTTCAACTCGCAGCATTCAAGAACGAACGCGACGACCGGCCCGCAGAGGGAGACTGGGCACTGCTTCGAGCTGCCCAATCGAAGACCGCGAGAGAGATGCCCGATGTCGGCATCGTGATCACCACGGACATCGGCGACGCGAGAGACATCCACCCTCGCAACAAGAGGGAGGTCGGACGTCGGCTCGGCCTCTGGGCGATGGCCGAAGCCTATGGCCAGCCGATCCCCGGTCACGAGAGCCCCACGATGGAGACGATCGAGAAGGTCGCAGGACCCGGCGGCGTCAAAGGGTTTCGAATCAACTTCACCGGCGTCGGCGAGGGACTCCGTACGACCGATGGAAAGGCGCCGAATGGATTCGCAATCAACGGCCCGGATGGAGAGTTTCGATGGGCTGAGGCGAGGATCGAAGACGGCTCGTCGATCCTGGTGTGGTCCGCGGAGGTCCGGGATCCGGCGGATGTCTGCTTCGCGTGGCAGAACAATCCGACCCGCGCAAACGTCGTGAACAGCGCAGGACTTCCGTTGGATCCCTTCAAGTCGAATCACTGACGACATGGCGATCGCGATCATCACGTCGTTCGTGGACGGGTGACCTCATGGTGCCTGTGACAATCGGGTCCCCTTCGCGCCGGCCGACCATTCCTCTCGTCGCCGCCACATTTCCGCCCAGTCGTTCTTCCGCGGCTTGCCGGGAATTCGACCGACCACTCCCATCAGAAGAGCACGCATCAAGACGCCCAGATTCATCGACACGTGAACGACCCGGAACCCCATCCGCGAAAAGTGCCGTCGGAACAGTCTGATCTGCGCATCGAATAGCCGAACCATCTTGTCGGTTCGCACCTTCTCGCTCGCTCCCCCATGATGCACGATCGTCGCCGACGGAGTGACCACTGGCCGCAGCCCCTTCTTGATCGCACGCATGCAGAGATCCGTCTCCTCGCCGTACATGAAGAACTCCGGATCGAATCCACCGAAGGATCTCCAGTCCTCGAGTCGCATCAGAAGAAAACACCCGGTCACGACACCGACTTCACGTACGGAATCCCGTTTCCATCGGCCGTAGCCTCGAGGATGGAAGAGGCGGGACTTTGGAAACGCCGCACGAAGCCCGAACGCGGCACAGACCTCGGACCAAACCGTGAACGGGCCCCAGCAGTTCGTTGGATTGAGAGAACCATCCTCGAAGATGGTTCTTCCACCCCAGATTCCATTCTCGGGCGTCGACCGAGCGAACTCGACCAGGCACTCGATGGCACGATCCAGCACGACGGTGTCGGGATTGAGTAACAGGAGGTATTCGCCGCGAGCGGTCTCGGCCAGAAGGTTGTTACCCCCGGCAAATCCGAGATTCTCCGTTGCGTGCTCGATCGTGAACCCCGGTCTATCCCCGAATTCATCGATCATGGCTTCGAATGAGCCGTCCGTTGAACAGTTGTCGAGAACCAGAACCTCGTAGTCGAGCTCCGGTGTCTCGGAAACGACCGAACGAAGGCACTCAAGCGTCATCTCTCTGGTGTTGTAACTCACGATCAACACCGACACGGTCGGGCCGATATCTCCGCTCTTAGTCGTGGCGCGATCGTGGTCTTGTTCCTCGCTCATCAGAATGTCCATCGGAACAATTGGATTCGAGGATTGACCAAGACCGCCCAGAAAAAACCCACTCGAAACGGTGGGGGCAGCCAATTCATCTCCAATTGCCAGGCAGTCGAGGCGAGGTCAGGCCCGCCGCATTCTCTTCCGAATCAACCAGGCGATTCCAAGGCCCGACCCTGCAGCCAATACGGGAGCGGGAAGTGGAACCAGGATCGGCTCTTGGGTTTCGTCATCAGACCGCGTCTGAAGGCCTTCTGATTGACGATCGTCGAAGGACAGATTGGAATCGTTCCAGATGGAGATCGATTCTTCGGTATCTTGACCATCTGACGGCCCATCCGACATGGCAGGGGCACCGAAAAGAACCATGGGCACGATCGTCAAGAAGTTGAACAGAAAACGTCTCGGCATCATCTCTCTGGCTCCTACTGACGTATCCCAAAATTGCCTGGGATGTAAGTACAACAAGATCGTCTTATCCGCTTTATCTCGATGGACTTACCCCAAATTTCCTGGAACGTAGGTACGCTTCTGCGTGCCTGAACCGATGATAGGGGTTCAGCATTTGTTTCTTTCAAGGAACTAATGCTACTTCGAAAAAAAACGGATCTTCATACTCTTCGCCCTCTGCTGGGAAGTGTCTCACCCGGCTTTCTCATGCCGGAAGCAAGGCACCCAAACAGGGCTTACATACCTCAGAACCAATCTTCTGGTCTGATCCTGCTCGCATAAGATGACACGGAGAAGCCAACTTCCAAACCGGTTCCACCCTTCCGTTAGAAACGAATGAATAATCGCGAGGTCAGGTCCTGATAAACCGCCATCATGAGGCGGAAAACGGAGATTCCTAACTCTCGGTCGTCTCAAGATTATTCGAGGGGATCTATTCTCGGACCCTGATCCACTCAAGGAGTTGGATCAAACGATCCTCGAGGATCTGGCTCACCCGGCTCAGATTCCGAGCGAACGCCGACTCTTCAGGCTCCGGGTGATCCACGAGGTCGGTCACCGCTTTGACCGCGAGAAACCGGATCCCCAGGTCTCGCGAAAGACCGGCGAGCGAAGCCGCTTCCATCTCCTTGCAAGTCACCCGTTCACGCTCGAAGAACACGCGCTCCTCCGCCGTCGGCGCGAACGAGTCACCGGTGGAGATGATGCCCGACTCCGCGCCCAGGGCCGCCCGGACCGACTCATCGACGAGGGCAGGAATCCGGCCGATACCGAACTCATCGAACTTCGGGAGGGGAATCCGACGGTCGTGGAAGAGGAAATCACCACCTCCCACGAAGATCGAGCCGATCGACGCCCCCGCTCGCTGGAATCCACCGCAAGTACCCGCATTGATCAGGAGATCCGGACGGAACTCGCGGCACAACAGATACGCCGTCAGCGTGGCCGGCGTCGTCCCGATTCGATCGCATCCGTGCTGCGGGTCCTCGCCCGCGAAGGCGATCGCGACTTCGAGATCCCGCCCGTCCGGGCCACCCTCGACTCGACCGGAAAACCAACACGCCGGCAGGTCCGGGTCGAGTCGCCCTCGTTCCTGGAGCCCGAGTCGATCGATCAATCCAGCCCCTTCGGCCCTCATGGCGAAGATGAACCCGATCCGATGGATTTCGACGGGCGGTCCTCCGAGATCCGATGGCATGTCTGGAGTCGTCATGGCCAGAGGCTACCGGAACGTCTGCTCCCGGAGGAAGGATCGCCGGGTGCCCCGGAAGATGAAATCCCCCGTCGGGTCATCCGTTCGAGATTCGGGGGACGCTCCCGGGATCAAGATCTCTGACGCTACTACACTCGAAGGGCATCCGGGATCCTCCCGGATCGACGAGTTCTTCCAACTCCCCGCTCACCCAATCATGTTGCAAGCCATCAGAAGAACACTTTCGGCAGGACTCCCGGGACGGTCGCTTCGGGTGGCCCTTCTCATCGGGATGGCCGGATGGACTCCGGTGCATGCCGATCAGACCAGCGAACCGATCAGCTCCGTCGACGAGACCGACCTTGCGGCGATTGAAGAGCGAGCGATCCAGGCCATTGATGATGCTGCCGCGGCGACGGTCCTGGTGACCTTCCGTGGCCGCGCGGGTTCGTCCGCCAGCGGCGTCATCATCAACCCGGGCGGCTACGTTCTCACCGCCGGACACGTCGGCGATCACCCGGGACGTCGGGGTGTGATCACCCTGCCGGATGGTCGGGAATTCAGGTGTCGGACGCTGGGCCAGATCTTCGAGGGTGACGTCGATCTCGGCCTCATCCAGATTCTGAATCTCGATGAGGAGGAAGAACTCCCCGCCGTCGAGCTCGCGCCGAAAGGCGGCCTCCAGGACGGCGACTGGGTGCTGACGCTCGGGTACGCCGCCGCGATCTCCGAAGCACGACGTGCCGAACCGGCCGCACGCATCGGACGCATCGTCGCCGTCGATGGTGGCGAGATCGCCGTCGACAGCCCGTTCGATGCCGGTGACTCCGGAGGACCGATCATCGATCTCGACGGACGTCTCATCGGAATCGTCAGCAGATGCGGTCACGAGTCCTGGCAGAACATCGGCACCGGGGTCGACGCGATCCACGCATTCCTTCCACGACTCGCGTCGGAGGAGCTTGGCGATCTGGACCGCGACCTCGAGGATTGGAATGGAAACACCGGGCGCCGCAGCTCCCGAGATACCAAACGCGATCCTCGCTTCCTCGCCACCCTCGATCCATTGACCTCCCCGACCCGTCAGGGTCTGGTCGAACTCCGAAATGAAGATCGCCTGGTCACATTCGGAACCGTGGTGGGAGAGAACCGGGTCATCGCCAAGGCTTCTCTCTTCGCCCGGCAGTCGAGAAACGCGATGGCGGTGTTCGCCAGCCCGGCGACGGGGCGACCGGTGGCCGAGGCCGCCACGCCACTGGCGATCGATGCCGAGCTGGATCTCGTGCTTCTGGAAGTACCCGGCGTCTCGATGCCGGACTCGTTGAAGAATCTGCGGGTCGACCCGGTCGAGTCGGGAACTCTGCTGGTGGTGACCGATGACGACGGCGACGCCGCCGCCTTCGGCATCGTGGCCCGCGACGAGGACTCTCTCCCCAACGAGAACGCGATCGAAGATCGTCCGTTCATCGGCATCGCCTACGAGACGAATCGACGACCTGCAGGGCTCCGGATCACCCGGGTGGTCCCCAGCTCGAGCGCCGCGCGATCCGGCCTTCGGGTGGATGACGTCCTGCGGTCGGTCGACGGCCGCGAGGTGCGGGATCGTCGTGGGCTGTCCGCCGAGATCGGGAGGGCCGCCATTGGAGATCGAAGAACACTCGCCCTCGATCGTGACGGCGAACTTCTCGACGTCGAACTCGAACTCGGCATCCGCCCCGGAGGAAGCACCCGTGGCCTGCCGGGCAACACATCGACCGGCGTCAGCCGGCTGAGCGGGGGTTTCGGAGATGTGATTCTCGTCGATGCCGACGTGCCCGCCCACGCGATCGGCGTACCGATCGTGGATCTGCGGGGTGATCTCGTCGGATGGACCGTCGCTCGACGATCTCGAACCTCCCTCGTGGTCATTCCTTGGGAACGGGTTCTCGATTCTCTGGATCGACTGGAGCCGGACGAAGAGGATGCCTCCAGAAGACTCTGCGCCTATCGAGTGCTGGTCACCGAGGGATCCGACGGATCGATCGAACTCGAATCGGATGACGCATTTCCGATCGGCGACGAGATCCGCCGTGAGAAGCTGGGGCCGAATGGTGGCACGACCTGGGGATTCTGGACGGATGCGAATGACGCCCTCGAGTGGACGATCCGCATCGATCGGCCCGGTCGGTTCAAGGTGACCATCGAACAGGCCTGCCCACGACGAGACGCGGGCACGCCGATTCGACTGACCATCGGCGATCACGAAGTCGACGGTCGTGTTGAATCAACCGACGGCTGGAGTGATTTCGCCGGATTCCCGATCGGCGAAATCGAGATCGACGAGATCGGCGAGGTGACCGCCATACTCGAACCCCTTGCTTCTCCTCGCAACGCCGTCATGAACTTCTCACGGTTGCGACTCGACCGCCTGAAGGAAGCGCCGACACTTCGAATGACGCCGCTTCGAGTTCGAGACGAATCCGATGACGACTCCGATCGAGACCGACCATGAAGGAGCATTTCCTCGAGACTTCCGGTCGGACCTTCGTCACCGCGGACACGCACTTCGGCCAATCCGACGCGTGCACGAGCTTCGACCGCCCCTTCCGGAATTCCGCGGCGATGCAGAAGGAGATCATCTCTCGCTTCAATGCCGTTCTTGGTCCTGAAGACCTGCTCCTTCATCTTGGAGACTTCGTCGGAAATCAGGGCTCGACGAAGGAGAAGGCTCGGCTCGCGGCATCCGTCCGGGAACAACTCGACGTCGGCCGCATCATCCTCGTCCGTGGGAACCACGATCCGGATCGACCGCGATATCGGGAAGTCTTCGACGGCGTGCACGACCTGCTCGACTTCCGAGTCGACGAAGCCGGGGCGCGAGTCGTCTGCAGCCACTATCCGATGCAAGTCTGGCGCGGAAATCGAAACGGGTCGCTCCACTTCTACGGACACACGCACGGGCGGCTGGAAGAGGCTGGTCGCTCCACGGATGTGGGAGTCGACTGCTGGGGATTCCGGCCGATCCTCCTTGAGAACCTGATCTCGATGCTGCTGGCCCGCGAGATTCTCGCGGTGCCCTCGAAGAAGACGACGTTACAACCGATCCGGAACGACCTCGAGGGCTGATTGGTCGTGGCCGGGATCTTGCCGGGATTTGACGATCCACACTGGGTTTCCGGGAACTTGCCTCTACAATAATTCACGCGAGATCCCGTTCATTCGCGAGCCGCATTCGATTGATTCATGCTCACAAGATCACCAAGATCCGAATCATCCTTCACTCGCCCGAGCGGCTTCACCCTCGGAGCGATCTGCTCCGCGATGCTCATCTCTCCGCTCGCGGTCGCGCAACACGAAGACATCGTTCGACGCTCGAAGTTCTTCGAGACCCAAGCCTGGCCGATCATCGAACGGGCGTGCCTGCGTTGCCACGGCGGCGAAGGCAGGCCGAAAGGCGGCCTCCGACTCGACTCGCGGGAAGCGCTGCTTCGCGGAGGTGACCGCGGTCCCGCATTCGATGAGACGAAGCCAGAGCAGAGCTTGATCCTGGAGATGATCTCCTGGAAGAGCGACGAATATTCGATGCCGCCGACCGGCATCCTTCCTGAACCGGAACTGGCGACCATCACCGAATGGATTCTCGAAGGCGCCACCTGGGCCGACGGAATCGGCGCCGACCCCGGCGATGCCTCGCTCGATGGTTCGGACATTCCCCTCGGAGGCGACTGGTGGGCATGGCAGCCCTTGGAACGCCCGACGGTCCCCGAGGTCTCGGATCAGACCTGGGTTCGAAATCCGATCGATGCCTTCGTGCTCGCCAGGCTTGAATCCGCCGGCCTGGCACCCGCTCCGGAAGCGGATCGACATACCCTCATCCGACGAGTGGCCCTCGACCTCACGGGACTTCCCCCGACTCCCGAAGAGGTCGCGGCCTTCATGGAAGACGACGGCCCCGACGCGTACCAGGCGATGGTCGATCGCTACCTCGACTCCCCGCAGCATGGCGTGAAGTGGGCTCGCCACTGGTTGGACGCCGTGCGATACGCCGACACTGATGGCTATGAACGCGATCGAACCAAGCCCTCCGCATGGCGATACCGCGACTGGGTGGTCAATGCGATCAACCAGGATACGCCGATCGATCGCTTCTTCATCGATCAGCTCGCCGGCGACGAGACCGAAGATCGTGACATCGACTCGCTCATCGCCACGGGCTTCTATCGCCTGGGCATCTGGGACGACGAGCCGACCGATGTGAAGCTGGCCCAGTTCGACGACCTTGATTCGATCATCGACGTCGTTTCACGCAACATGATGGGCATGTCGATCGCCTGCGCTCGATGCCATGCGCACAAACGTGATCCGATTCTTCAAGGCGACTACTACCGCCTGGCGGCGATCTTTCGTGATCTTCGCCCCTACAAGAAGAATGCCGGAAACTCGATCGAAGGCAACAACGTGACCCGCACCGTGCCCGCCTTCTTCGGCACCGGCGAAGACGAGTATCAGACGGCTCGCCGCCGTTTCACGGAGGAGATGACGAGCACGGTTTCCACACTGACATCCCTGGCATCGAGCGAGGAGGGCGCCACGACTCCCCGCGAGGTGGCGGGACTGGTCTCGCACTATCCGTTCGACGATGCTCGGAGCGCCTCCGCCGTCGACGTGATGAACGGGAACAATGGACGGATCGCGGACGTCGGTTTCGAAGCAGAGGGCAAGGAAGGCCGCGGCTTCCGTTTCGATGGCGGTGACGACGGAATTCGGATTCCACATGTCGCCAGAGATTCGTTCACGATTTCCTTCTGGGTCCGAACCTCGGCCCAGTGCCGAGGAAGTGACAACGATCCCCGATGGTTCATCGGCGACGGGCTGGTCGATGGCGAAGTTTCCGGCGTGTTGAACGACCTTGGAATCTCCATGATCGGCTCGGGAATCATCGCCGCCGGCATTGGAAATCCAGAGACGTTCGTGAGCTCTCCGCCCGGCTTCAACGATGGGGAGTGGCATCATGTGGCCTTCACACGGGGCCACGAAGAGGGAGTCATCACGCTCTACGTCGATGGAATCGAAGTCGGACGTGCCACGGGAGGCAAGCAGACCCTCGATCGCATCGATGAACTCGCGGTCGGACGGATGTTCCCCGGACATGGAGCGTTCAACGGCGATATCGATGAACTCAAGATCCACGATCGAGCACTGACCGCCGGTGAAGTCGCGGGTGCCGCCCATGGGCTCCGTCTGGACGAACCGTTCATCCTCTCGGTCGCAGAAGCATCCGGGTATGAAACCGCCGCGGAGTATCGGCGACTCCGAGACTCTCTTCTCAGGATGCGGCCGCCCGGACTCGAGACGACACTGGTCCTCTGCGCCCGGTCGAATGGAACCACCCCGCCCGACACTCGCATCCTCATCAGAGGGAACGTCCATTCGGAAGGACGCCTCGTCGAACCCGGAATCCCGCATGTGCTCGGGGCCGACGAATTCAGCCCACGATCGACCGCCCACGGCGAGTCGAGCGGACTTCGACTCGCCTTCGCGGAATGGCTCACCGAGCCGGAAAATCCGACGAGCACGCGGGTCGCCGCCAATCGAATCTGGCAACACCACTTCGGCCGCGGCCTGGTCCGATCGAGCGACGACTTCGGTTTCCTCGGGACTCGCCCGACTCATCCGAAATTGCTCGATTGGCTCGCCACTGAACTCCCTCGCCTCGGTTGGTCTCGCCGGGCGCTGAACCGTCTGATTCTGAACTCCAGCACCTATCGGCAATCGAGCCGTGTCGATCCTGCGGCGGCGATCCTCGACCCACTCAACGACCTTCTCTGGAAGTTCGACCTTCGCCGACTCACCGCCGAGGAGATTCGCGATGCGGTGCTCGCCGTCTCCGGAAATCTCAACCCCGAACTCGGCGGCGAAGGGGTCTATCCCCCACTCCCGAGAGCGGTCCTTGAGACCGCCTCGCGCCCCGATTCCGCATGGGGCCGGGCCACACCGGAACAAGCCGGCCGACGAAGCCTCTACATCTTCCTCAAGCGTTCACTCCGACACCCGCTGCTCGAGGGCTTCGACCAACCTGACACCGACCGCTCCTGTTCCGTCAGATTCGCCACCACCGTCCCGACTCAGTCGCTGATGATGATGAATTCGGAGTTCATCGATCGCCAGGCGGCGATCTTCGCCGACCGCCTCGAACGCGAGCTGCCGAATGATCGACAAGCCCAGATCACGCGCGGGCTCGAACTGGCACTCTGCCGCCCGCCGACCAAAGACGAGATCGACGGAATTCTATCGCTCTACTCCGAACTCATGAAACTCGACGAACTCGACGAGTCCGAAGCCTTCGAAGCCGCCTGCGTCTTGATATTGAACCTGAACGAATTTCTTCACGTCGGCTAGAAACCACGGCCGCACACGAACCACGCGACTTGCACGCCTACCCTCGGATACCAGACATGTCACGCCACAAGAATCAACCAGCCAATACGTTCTGCGGGAGGACCCGGCGAGAATTCCTCTGGGAAGCCGGCGGCGGGTTCACCAGCGTGGCACTGGCGAGCATGCTCGCCAGTGACGGTTTCCTCTCGAAGCAGGCGACTGCCGCGGACGGTGTGACACCCCTCGCTCCCGGCGGCAACCCTCTGTCCCCGATCGCCCCGCACTTCGCCCCGAAGGCAAAAACGGTCATCTTTCTCTTCATGTACGGCGGCCCGAGCCAGGTCGACACCTTCGACTACAAGCCGAAGCTCTACGGACTCGATGGCAAGACGATCGACGTGAAGGTCAAGGGCCGTGGCGGCGAACGAAACCAAGGACGGGTGGTCGGTCCGAAGTGGAATTTCAAACAGCACGGCGAATCGGGTGCATGGGTCAGCGAACTCTTTCCCAACGTCGCCACCTGCGTTGATGACATCGCGTTCATCAAGAGCATGTACGCCGAGAGTCCACTTCACGGATCAGCCATGCTGATGATGAACTCCGGCCAGATCCTTTCGGGGTCGCCGGCGCTGGGATCCTGGGCCAACTACGGACTGGGCACGGTGAACGAGAACCTGCCCGGATTCGTGGTCATGCTCGATCACACCGGCGGCCCGATCTCGGGTGCCAAGAACTGGTCGAGCGGCTACATGCCCGCGACCTACGCGGGAACGGTCCTGCGCCCCAAGGGCGAGCCGATCCTCGATCTTGAACCCGATGCCGCACGACGCGGATCTGTGCAACGACGACTGCTCGACCGACTGGACCGGATGAACCGCGCTCATGCGGCGAAGAACCCGGGCAATCCCGATCTCGAAAGCCGGATCTCCAGCTACGAACTCGCATATCGAATGCAGTCCTCGGCGCCCGAGGCCGTCGACCTCTCAGCCGAGCCGACCAAAATGCGGGAACTCTATGGACTCGACGACGATCGGACCCGGGAGTTCGGCCGCAAGTGTCTGCTCGCCCGCCGCCTCGCCGAACGCGGCGTCCGGTTCATTCAGATCTACTCCGGCGGCAATCACGACGACGCCAACTGGGACGCTCATGGCGATCTCGTCTTCAACCACACCAAGCATGCCGGAGCCACCGACCTCCCCATTGCAGGTCTGCTCAAGGATCTGAAGCAACGAGGCATGCTGGACGAGACGCTCGTGGTCTGGGGCGGCGAATTCGGACGGCAGCCGGTCGCCGAATACGCCGAAGGAACCGGCCGCG
>JABABZ010000057.1:0-14952 GCA_014237965.1 Phycisphaerales bacterium
GCCGCGGCCGGTCTTGCCGCGGTCGGATGTGACGTCACCCTTCTCGGCATCACGACCACTCCGACCGTCGGCGTCATGATCCAGCAACTCGGATGCGACGGCGGGATCAACGTGACGGCGAGTCACAATCCGATCGAGTGGAATGGAATCAAGTGCCTCGATTCGGACGGACTCGCCCCTCCCGGTCGGGAAGCTTCGAAGATCATCGCTCGATTCGAAGGCAATCAGGTGGATCGCGTGGCAGGCGCCGCGTGCGGCCGAATTCGACATGCGGATGACGCCGCAGAGCACCATGTCGACAAGGTCCTCTCGATCGTCGACGTCGAAGCGATCCGGGCCAGACGATTCCGAGTGGTTCTCGATTCCGTCGCCGCATCCGGCGGTCCGGCCGGGCGACGACTTCTCGAGGCCCTCGGCTGCGACCTCGTGCATCTTCATGGCGAGCCTGTCGGCGTCTTCCCACACACGCCCGAGCCCACCGAAGCGAATCTGACCGAGTTGGCCGATGTGGTCGGGAAGGACGCCGGGGCGAACGTGGGATTCGCGCAGGACCCGGATGCGGATCGGCTCGCCGTCATCGACGAGAACGGGCGATACATCGGCGAGGAATGGACGCTGGTACTGACCGGACTCCGCATGATGCAGCGCGGAGGGGGCGGCCCCGTCGCCGCCAATCTCTCGACCAGCCGGATGATCGATGACGTCTGCGGAGGATTCGAAGGGGCCAGCGTGGTCCGAACCGCCGTGGGAGAAGCCAACGTGGTCCAGGGCATTCGATCGAGCGGTGGCGCCATCGGCGGCGAAGGGAACGGCGGCGTGATCATCCCGGAGGTCTGCCTGATCCGCGACTCGCTCTCCGCGATGGCCCTGATCCTCGAGTTGCTCGCGACCGACGAACGACCACTCTCGGGCATCGTCGACGCCCTTCCCCAGTACTCCATGCTCAAGCGAAAATGGGATCTCTCCTCCGTCGGCGGCAAGGAAGCCGTCCGCGGGATCTTGAAGAAGATCAAGAAGCACTGGGCGAATGAAGACATCAACGCTTCAGATGGCGTTCGCGTCGATGTCGGTGACGCCTGGGTCCACGTTCGACCCAGCAACACCGAGCCGATCATTCGCCTGATCGCCGAAGCCCCGACCCGGGAGGCCGCCGAACGGCTGGCCGACGAGGCCGCGGCCGTGGCCGGAATCGTCTGAACCGATCAGATTCGGTCGCGGGGGCGAATCGACTCGACCCTACTCGCTCGACCCGGCGGTGTCCTCGACGACCTTCCAAACGAGGTCTTCGCCACCGCAGTCGATTTCCACCATGAGGAATCCGCCGGCATGTCGTCGCGGCTTCAGGGCGGGCCAGAGGACCTTGCGGTCGGTCTCGGGAATGTTCAGATTCTCGATCTCGTCGACGGGAACCCACTCCAACGTTCCCTCGTCGAATTCGCTTCGAGGGAGATCCGCCGGGTCGATCCGCCGGGTGACCTCGAAACAGAAGAGCAGCCAGTGCATCTCGCCTTGATACGCCTTCTCCGCCACCATGGCGAAGAGGCGGATGTCCTCGGGCGCGACTTCGATGCCGGCTTCCTCGTGGATCTCCCGGCGGGCGCACTCATGCGGCGTCTCGCCCAGAGAGATCTCCATCTTTCCACCGATCGGCGAGTACATCCCCGGATTCGGGTGTTTCCGCCGATGAAGCATCAGGAGCCGATCATCCTCCGTCCAGAGGTAGCAGAGCACCGCCATCCGATAGGGAAGGCTGGTCGGTTCGTATCGGTCATCGTTGACGTTGCTCATCTGGTTCCCGTCGTTCCGGAACATCCCGCGGAATCGTGAGCGTTCGCCGGACCTCGAACCCCCACCGATTCGAGGAGTTCCGTGAGTTGATCGCGGACCGAGACGCACGCGGCGACCAGAGGTGGTCGAACCACCCCGCTGTCACGGCCGAGCAAGGACATCGCCGCCTTCACCGGTACCGGGTTGCCGTCCAACGAGAGCAGACCGGTCGCCAAGGGAAGAACCCGCTCATGAACCACTCGTGCCGCGGCCAGATCCCCCCGATTCCCCGCCGCGATCTGCTGCGCCACCAGACCGGGTGCGATGTTCCCCAACACGCTGATCACGCCGACCGCACCGAGCGCCTGCATCGGCAGGGTCAGCGGGTCATCACCCGAGAGGATCTCCAGATCGCAACGCCCTGCGACGTCTCCGACGAAACCCATTGATCCGTTGGCGACCTTGATGGCGACGATGCGTGGATGCGCCGCAAGCCGCACGACGGTATCGACCGAGAGACCGACCCCCGAACGGCCCGGGACGTCATAGAGGACGATCGGGATCTTCGCCCCATCGGCGATCGCCGTGAAGTGCCTGAAGAGTCCCTCCTGCGAAGGCTTGTTGTAGTAGGGCACGACCTGAAGCGACGCGTCGGCACCAAGGCCTTCGGCTTCCGATTGCAGCTCGATGGCGTGGGCGGTCGCGTTCGATCCGGCACCCGCGATGACTTTCACGCCGAGCGGGCCAGCGGTCGCCACCGTGGTCTGGATGACGCTCCTTCGCTCGGAATCGGACAGCGTGGGCGTCTCTCCGGTCGTGCCGCAGGGCACCACTCCGGCAACCCCTCCGGAGGCCTGGAAGAGGACCTGAGCCTCGAGGGCCGAGAGATCGACCGTGGATCCATCTTGGCTGAATGGCGTGATCAGGGCGGTGTGGGCACCCGCGAGCGCCGCGGGCTGAAACTGAGTCATTCAGAAGTCTCCGGAGTCGCGTCCTGCGTCCGGGCGATCCTACCAACGGACCACCCTCCGAGAGAGAATCGACAAGTCGTCGATTCATCCCACTCGAATCCCTTCGAATCCGGGAATTCCGAAATCAGAGGAAGGCCCCGGGAAGCAACGCTCAGGAGCGACCGGCTTCGATGATCAGACTTCTCATCTCCCGAACCGCCTGACGCATCCCGATGAAGATCGAGCGGCTCACGATCGAATGACCGATGTGGAGCTCCCTGATCCCCGGAAGGGCGGCGATCGGCTGGACGTTGGCATAGTTCAACGCATGTCCGGCGTTGAATCGCATCCCCGCCTCGATGATGGCCTCTCCCGCCCGAGCGACCTCGGAGAGCCGTGCCGCGACCTCCGGCATGTCGGCGGAGCGGCCATGCTCGTGAAACGCGTGGGCATAGGGGCCGGTATGGACCTCGCAGACCGCGAAACCGCACTCCGCGGCAGCGGCGACCTGATCGAGATCCGGATCGATGAAGGCCGATACCGGGATTCCGACGCCGGTCAGCCGCTGGACGACATCGGTCATCCGCTCACGGGCTCCCGCGACGTCCAGACCTCCCTCGGTGGTGATCTCGTCTCGCCCCTCCGGTACCAGCATGACGATCTGCGGTCGAATCTCGGATGCGATTCCGATCATCTCGTCCGTCGCGGCCATCTCGAGGTTCAGCTTGATCTGAACGAGTTCCTTCAATCGATGCACGTCGGCATCCTGGATGTGCCGTCGGTCCTCCCGGAGATGGATGGTGATTCCACCAGCACCGCCCAGATGCGCCTCCACGGCGGCCCAGACCGGGTCCGGTTCCCAGGTCGCCCGGGCCTCCCGGACCGTCGCGACGTGGTCGATGTTGACGCCAAGTTCGATCATGCCCGAATGCTATCCGGCATGTTCCCGCCAGAGGCGTATACTCCCAAGGAACGAGGCCCAATCGTGAACGATCAGACCGAAGATTTTCAGACTCGGCTCCAGATTCTCCGTGATCAGATCACGGAGCAGGGAGTTCGTGTCCTCGAGCAGGCCACTCAGGCCGTCGACTGCTACTTCGATCACGATCTCGAAAAGGCCGGAGAAGTCCTGCAGATCGAGTTGACCGTCGATGAGGTCGACGTCGAGATCGAGAAGCAGTGCATTCCGGTACTTGCCCTCGGACAGACGAATTCGCATTCGATCCGCTCGGTGCTCACGATCGTCAAGGTCAACAACGAGTTCGAACGGATCGGCGACTGCGCGGTCACCATCGCGGAGGCCACGCTCGATCCACTGCGCACGACGAGCAATCTTCCTCAGACCTTCCGCGTGATGGCCAACAGCGTCCTCGGAATGATCCGCGATGCGAATCGCGCCTTGAGCAAGAACGATCCGGTCCTCGCCCGCCGGGTGCTGGACTTCGACGACACCGTCGGTCGTTTCAAGCAGGAGATCCTGCTTGATGCCCAACAGCGCCTCGCCGATGGCGCAATCGCCGTCGATGGAGCGTTCCGTCTTCTTGCCGTGACCAAGTCGCTCGAGCGAATCGCCGACCATTGCACGAACGTATGCGAGCAGGTGATCTATCTGGAGACCGGCAAGATCGTGCGGCACGATGCGGAAGGATGGACCCAGCCCCAGGATCCGAATTCCTCCGATCACTGAACACGCCTCTCCGTCGATTTCTCAATCAGCGAGTTGGAACCAAGACCGATGTCAACCGAGTCGATCACCCAACGTCTCGACGCCGTCGTCGCGACTCTTCAGAAGCACGAGCAGGAACATCTCACCCGCGGCCTTGAATCGGTCAGTGCCGACGAACTCGAGTCGTTCGTCGAACAGGCCGAATCGATCGACTTCGAGGAGGTCTCCGCACTCGCATCATCGGGCGGCTCGGCCGTCGGCATACCCGCCGACCTCCAACCCGCCCCCGTGATTCCTCGCCATCCCGAAGGTGAAGAGACCTTTCGATCCGCCGGCGAGGAGTTGATCCGGCGCGGCGAGATCGCGGCTTTCACCGTCGCCGGCGGCCAGGGAACCCGTCTTGGATGGAACGGTCCCAAGGGGACGTTTCCCGCGACACCGATCACCGGAAAGCCGTTGTTCCGCGTCTTCGCTGAACAACTGAACGCGATCGACGAACGATTCGACGTCGAGACTCCCTGGTACCTCATGACCAGCCCGCTGAACGACGCTGCGACCCGGGCGTTCTTCCAGGACAACAACCACTTCGGCCGGAGCCCGGAATCGATGCTCCTCTTTCCGCAGGGAGTGATGCCCGCCGTCGACGACGACGGTCGGATCCTTCTCGAGGCTCCCGGAGTCATCGCGGTGAGCCCGGACGGGCACGGAGGATCTCTTCGCGCCCTCACCCGCAGCGGCGCGCTGGACCATGCCGCCAGCCGAGGCGTGAAACACCTGTCCTACTTCCAGGTGGACAATCCCACGGTTCATGCCATCGACCCCCTCTTCGTCGGCCTTCACGCGACTCACCCCGCGAGTTCCAAGGAGATGTCCAGCAAGATGGTGCCGAAGATCTCGGCCGATGAGAAGGTCGGCGTCTTCTGCAGCGCCGGTGGCCGGACCCAGGTGATCGAATACAGCGACCTTCCCGCCGAACACGCCAACGCGACCAACGACGACGGGTCCCTGCGATTCATCGCAGGGTCGATCGCCATCCACATCCTCGCCATCGACTTCATCGCCCGTCTGACTTCCACGGAGAGCGAGAGCGTGATGCCGTTCCATCACGCGCGGAAGAAGGTCCCGTTCTGGAACCCGAACGACGGAACGACGGTCACTCCCACGGAGCCCAACGGGACCAAGTTCGAGATGTTCGTCTTCGACGCCCTCGAGTTCGTCGAGAAGGGACTCGTCTACGAAACCGATCGCGTCGAGGAATTCGCCCCCATCAAGAATGCCGAAGGCGGCGATTCCGCGGAGAGCAGTGGCCGACTCCAGACTGAACGAGCGGCACGCTGGATGGAGGCTGCGGGCTCGAAGATCGCCAGAAATGACGACGGGACGGTGAACGGACGAATCGAAGTGGCCCCCGCGACGGCGTTGTCCGCCGCCGACCTGGCCGGACGCCCCTGCCCGGAATTCGACCCCGGGAGCGATCTGGTCTTCTAAGCCGGCTCCGCGACCCCGAAACACCGCCCGAGCGAGTCGACGGTCGAGATCCTGCTCACTCTGACGCTCGAAGATCCTGGATCATCAGATTCGGCTCCACCCGGCCCTGCCACCGATTGAGGTCGGGCGTCGCGACCAGATCCAGCGCCCCACCCTTGATCGCCTCCTCCACGGCTTCCCGATGTCGTCCGGCGCCGAACCAGACCGCCTTGACGGTTCTGGCGCCATCTCCGGCGAACCGCAGCTGCAACGTTCCCTGATCGGCACCCACCCACTTCGTCTCGATCGGCCGGACGGTCTCGATCAGGACCGTCGGCCTCGGATGACCCGGCCCGAACGGTGCGAGTGCTCGCACCACCTCGATGTCCCGAACCTCGTCGATCTCGCTCATGACCGCGCGGCAGTCGATCTCGACCACTGCACTCAGGTCCTCACGAGCGATCTCGCGACTGGCATGCTCGACCAGAGCGACTCGGAGCTCGTCGAGACGATCGAGGGCGACGGAGCAACCGGCTGCCGCGGCGTGCCCACCGAACGACTCGAGATGTTCCGAGGCGGCTTCCAGCCCGGCATGGATGGAATACCCCTCGATGCTCCGGGCCGAACCACGAGCGATACCGTCCGAACAGGCTTCGAAGAGGACGACCGGCCGCGCGAATCGATCCACCAGCTTTGCGCACGCGGGACCGACCAGCCCCCGCTTCCATCCCGGATCCGCCAGGACGATGACCGGGTGATCATCCGCGGTCTGCCCCTCGGCTTCGGCCCGCGCCACGGCCTCTTCCACGATCGCTCGTTCGGCTTGTCGTCGTTGGAGATTGATCGATGAGATCTCTCGAGCGAGTTTCATCGAGGCTTGAACGCCTTCCGGCGTTGAATCAACCGAGGTCAGCAACTCGACCGCCGGCATCGGCGAACCGAATCGGCCGAGCGCATTGATCCTCGGTGCCAGCTGGAATTGGATGGTCTCTTCATGCACCGGCCCGTCGTCCGGACCGTGCCCCGACTCCAGAAGCAGTGCTCGAAGCCCCGGAATCTTCGAACCCGGGAGTCCTCGGAGCGCCAGCGCAGCCAGCGCCCGATTCTCTTCAACCAGCGGCATCACATCCGCGATCGTCCCCAGACCGGCCAGAATGGTCGCCTCGACGAGTTCCTGCTTCATCACCGACGGAACCCGTTCGGTCCGGAAGTGCGCCCGAGCGGTCGCCCAGACCACCTTGAAGGCGACCGCCGCACCACAGAGGTGATCGGTGCCGACCTGATCGACCCCCGTGACTGGAAGGCCCGGATGCACGACGACGCTCGCCGGCGGAAGAACGATCTCTCCCTGCTCGTCACGAACGAAGCGATGGTGATCAAGCACCATCACCTCAAGCCCGTCCTTCGTGGCGGCTTCGATCGCGTCGATCGCCGTGACACCACAGTCGACCGCGATCACCAGATCTGCGCCTTCGGCTCGAATCCGCTTCAGCCCGGCGACCGAGAGACCGTAGCCGTCTTCGTACCGATTGGGCAGGACGACTTCGATCACGCTCGAGGGTGCCATGAGGCGAAGCGATCGTTGAAGGATCGCCGAAGCGGCGATCCCGTCGAAGTCATAATCGCCGTGGATGACGATTCTGCTTCCGGCTTCGATGGCCTGAGCAAGTCTCTCGCCGGCCTCCACCGCTCCCGCCAGACCCTCCGGCGGTGCGATTCTGCCGTACGTGGAATCGAGGAACCCGACCGGATCTTCGATCGAACGTCCTTCCAGCACTCGATCGGCGAGGTTCGGCTGCGACGACGGCGATCCGGGATCACTCCCCGAAGGTGATCTCCATTTCCAGGTGGAGGTTATTCCGTTCATCGAAACTGCTCCTTTCCGACACGAGTCGCCCGTCCCCACGGGCCCGGCCCGAGGATCTGACCCTAGCCGTCAACGCCTCTGGTCGCCAGAACGGACCATCTCCGGTGGATGAAGTGTCGAGATAAGACCAAAGTCGAGTGAGATCCGCCCGAATCGACTTTCGCCGGACTGAGTTTTGTCCGATACTTCGCGAGGAATTTCCACCCCGCCGCTGATGGAGGCGAGAGCCCACGATGCCCAATCGCTACAAGACCGTTCTTCTATTCGGCGCCCCGGGGGCCGGCAAGGGGACTCAAGGCAAGATCCTCGGTCAGATTCCGGGCTTCTTCCATCTCGCCTGCGGCGATGTCTTTCGATCTCTGGACACCACCAGTGATCTTGGCGCCAAATTCCTCGACTTCTCTTCTCGGGGCGAACTCGTCCCCGACGAGCTCACCATCGAGATGTGGCGGCAGAACATGCACGCACAGACCGTGCTGAGCCTCTACAGGCCCAAGGTCGATCTCCTGGTCCTCGACGGCATACCACGAAGCCTCGGACAGGCCAAGGCCATGGCGCCCTATCTCGATGTCCTCTCCGTGATTCATCTCGTGTGCCCGGATCTCGACGCGATGGTCCAGCGAATGAAGAAGCGGGCCATCAAGGAAAACCGGCTCGATGACGCCGACGAACGGGTCATCAGAAGGCGCTTTGAAGTCTACGATCGAGAGACCAGCCCGGTCCTGGACTACTACTCCTCCGATCTCGTCACCGAGGTCTCGGCGATGGGATCCCCGGCCGAAGTTCTGGAGCACGTCCTCGAAGCCGTGGTTCCGGTGCAGAACAAGCACTTCCACAATCCACTCGGCGGCAACAGCTGACCGAGGGCCGTCTCGACCGGACATCCGCATCTCCCCCATCACCGACACGCCGATTGCCGGCGTCGTCGATCGATCACGCGCCCTTCGCCTGAATCAAATCTCAGCGGCGCTCGGCCGGGCTTGGAGACTCTTCCGGCTCGACCAACGGGATGGCCACACCGACGCTGGACGCCGCCGTCCCCCATCGAGCCCAGATCTCCTCGACCCTCGCCCGTCGACGCATGGTCTCCGGATTGCCCAGCGCCGACGCCGTCGGATCGTTTCCAAGCTTCTCGTACGAGCCGAGGGAAAACTCCACGTCGACCTTCTGGAAGGTTCGCTCCCCGTCAAACCGCACGATTCCCGGCCCGTCCGGGGTGTCCGCGGGAACCGGCCGAAGAACTCTCATCCGAATCTCATCGCCAGGCTGGAGTCGCTGCACCTTCGAAATGAGATCACTGCTCGTGGCGAGTCCGGTGCCGTTGATTTCAAGAATCACATCCCCGACCCGAAGTACTCGTTCGGCGGGAAGATCCTTGATGACTTCCGTGACCAGGACACCACGAATTCCGGTCGCAGCCGGTTCCATCCGAATACCGACCGCTCCCCGCGGGCGATGGAGGACACGCCATCGGAGCACTCCCAGCATTCGATTGCGTTGTTCTTCGTCGAGACCACCCTGCTCGAGCACCGCCATCAGGATCTCATCGGCCACGGCCATGGCCCTCAAGGACGCCGTCGCGTCTTCTCGTTCCTGAAAGTCGCCACTCCCGAGTCGAAGGACGGTTCTGGCCACTTGTTCCGGGATCGCGCTCTGCAGGAGGGTCTTCGCATTGATGTCATCAAGGGTTCGAACCTGCTTGACGCGATTCCCGAACCGGACATTCCCGTCCACCCGCACCTGAGCGGTCGCCACCGGGGCGAGAGACATCACGACGGCGCCGATCGCCAGCAACGCGAACCTCGGTACGGAGAATGAAGGTCTCGAATCCATCGTGGTTCACGATATCCCCCGGAGGATCGAGAAGCCACCCGGAAGGGAATCACATGACCCCGAAGGCCGGTCAGGACTGCAGGAGACCCGAGATCTCCGCCGAGACCGAGTCGATCCACTCGGCCTTCTTCGCCACCATCTCGAGGAACGAATGGCCGGGAACCGTGGCGAACCGTCCCGATCGAGCGATCGGCACCACGCTCTCCGCGATGAGGCATTCGAGCATCAGCTCCGGGAGCACCTGAGCCTCCTCCGCGAACGGCGCCTCGACGACGGTCTTCCAACCATCGGCGAAGGCCTGCATCCGACGAGGTGACAACGACGTGGGCCACTCCGCCGGCGAGACCCCCCGCTCACTTCGCATCGCGAAGTGAAGCAGTCCGTTCGCGACGTCCACGAGTCTCGGCTCCACTCGCGAGGCATCGAAGTCGATCACCGCACGGACGGCACCCGGAAGGCGCCGGGTCGGTTTCTCCGGCGTGAAGAGAACATTGCCCGGATGCCAGTCGCCATGGATCGGCTGGAGCGGGAGCGCCGACCATCCCAGGGCATCGACCTGCTCGGACGCCACTTCGCGCCGTTCCGCGAGTCGCTCGACCACCCCCCGGAGTGCCGATCGATCGACGTCGGGGTCTTCACCCACGATCGCGGTCTCCAGTCGGTCGAAGGCCGACCCGACCTGGGCCGCGGCGTGAAATCCAGGCATCGGAGGGCGATCGGTCCACTCGAGTCGTGTCGCCTCGAGATGAACCCTCCCGAGCATTCGCCCGGCATTCAGCGCTTCCGGCGGCGCCTTCACCATCCGCCGTCCGTCGACCCAGTGGAACATCTCGTAGGCCCGGCCATCCTCGAGAAGCATCGACCGGTTCGCGTCGATGGTTCCCACGAGCCGAGCCACGGGCACCCCATGCGCTTCGAGATGGAGCTGCAGATGATGGTTGAAGGTCGCTCGAGCGATCAGATCGGGCCGGGAAGTCCGACGTTTGAGCAGGAAGTCGCCTTCCTCGGCGACGATTCGCACCTTGGGCGCCTGACGGGATCCGGCGGCGAACTCCCGGATCTCGCGAACCCCGGTCAGTGGAAACGCCGCGATCACTCGGCGGAGTTCTCCAGGATCGAATCGTGATCGATCTCCGGACGCGTGCGGGAGTCCGACTGCGGTGCCGTCGTTCAACGACTCGCTTCCGTCGGTCTCGGAGACGCCTTCCTCTTCAGTCACTCGACGTTCGCCGCCTGTTCCTTGATTCGATCGATGAGCCCCTTCACCTCGACCACGGCACGGGTGATGTCGGCATCAGCCGACTTGCTCGCAATGGTGTTCGCTTCGCGTAGCATCTCCTGCGTGAGGAAGTCCAGAGTCCGGCCGACCGGCTCGTCCTCGCGGCCACCGAGAAGATCGAAGAACTGTTCGAGATGTCCGCCCAGACGCGAGATCTCCTCGGCGATGTCGCTCCGCTCCGCGAACACGGCGACCTCGCGGACCAGATCGCTCTCGTCGAGGCTCGCGCCGACTTCCTTCATGAGCGACTCCACCCGCTGATGCAGCCGGTCCCGATACAACTCGACGACCCGAGGGGCCCGGGCGGCGACCGAGTCGAGCCGTTCCCGCATTCGCGTTCCGAACGATTCGAGCTCGGCGAGCAGGCCGCTGCCTTCTCGAGTCCGCATCTCTATGAGTCGCTCGCACGCCTCGTCGAGCAGCGAGACGAGGATCGGCCGAGCCGTCTCCACGAACGCCTGGGAGTCGTCACCACCGATGATTCCGGGGACGGAGAGAAGTGTCGCGAGGTCGACCGTGCAGCGACTTCGAATCTCCTCGGGCATTTCGGCCAGAAGTTGCTCGATGGATGCTCGTGCCGCAGAAGTATCGATGCGCGCGGCCAGCGAAGCGCCGCCTGCAACCCAGCGGATCGTGACGATCACACTGCCTCGATGCAGCTTTCGGGCGATCGCGGTCTCGATCTCGGTCTCGAGTGACGAAAGGTCATCGGGAAGTCGGACCGTCGCCTTCAAGAACTTGTTGTTCACCGAGCGAATTTCGACGGAATACCGGGCGCCGTCGATCTCTCTGTGGGCGGCGCCGAATCCGGTCATCGATCGAATCATGCTGTGGCTCTCGTTTGGGGCAGGAGCGCCCGACGATCGAAACTCAGCCGCCGGTCGGTGTCGGAACAGGCTCGGTCGAAGCCGGGGGCGTGGTGGTCGTCGTCGCGGGGGTTGCCGGGGGCGTCGTGGAAGGCACCGACCCCGCGGGTGCTGCGGGCGCCGACTCGGTGGTACCGGTCGATGGTCCAGCGTCCGCGATCGTCGGATTGTCGAGAATGTTCAAGGCGACCGCGAGGAGGATGTAGACGACGAAACCCCCCACCGTGGCGACGGTCAACGCATCTCCCGTCCGACCACCGAATGCGGTGTCCGTACCACCACCTCCGGCACCGCCGAAGGCGCCGGCGAGGCCGCCGCCCTGGGGCCTCTGGACGAGAATGATCAAGACCAGCGCCGCGGAGACGATGATGAAGAGCAGAGTGAGAACGACGATCCAGGTGGACACGGTCTGTTTCCTGATTCGAATGTCCGGTCGTCCGGACGATCGAGTGACGAATCGAGTCGCGTGAGGCGGCTCAGAATGAGGATGCGGACTGACAAATCGAGGAGAACTCCTCGACCTTCAGACTCGCCCCGCCGATCAATCCACCATCGACGTCAGGTGCGGCGAAGAGTTCCGCGGCATTCGCGGCCTTCACCGACCCCCCGTAGATGATCCGGACCGATCCGGCGAGCTGAGCATCATACAGTTCACCGAGCAGCCCACTAATCATGGCGTGTGCCGATTGGGCGTCATCCGGGGTCGCGGTCATGCCGGTCCCGATCGCCCAGACGGGCTCGTACGCCACCACGGCCTGAGCCGCCTGAGAGGCCGAGAGGCCCTCGAGAGCGGCCCGAACCTGCTTCTCGACCACCTGAAGGGCGTTTACCGCCTCTCGCTGAGCCAGCGTCTCCCCGACGCAGATCACCGGCTGAAGTTCGGCCGCGAGGGCCGCCCGGGCTTTGGCGGCCACGACCGCGTCTGATTCGCCCAATTCATGACGACGCTCGGAATGCCCGACCAAGGCGACTTTTCCGCCCAGGTCAGCGATCATGGCGGGGCTGGTCTGCCCCGTGTAAGCCCCTTCAAGATGGGCCGCACAATCCTGACCCCCCAGCGAAATCGGCGCGTGTCCGAGGGCATGCCCGACCGCCTGCAGGTACGGAAATGGGGGAAAGATCGTGATATCGACCTTGATGACCGCATTTCCGATGCCCGCGACGAGATTCTCGGTGAGTTCGACGGCGGCCGCCAGTTCGCCGTGCATCTTCCAGTTTCCGCCCACGTACGGTCGTCGAGTCGACATGGATCCTGTTCCTGAGGTGCGATTCCGGGCCGCTTCGCCCGACGGATGAAACGCCTCCCCACTTGAAGGCGAGCCCCGAAGGTAGCAGGTCATCGGGATCTGGACTCCGGTCCCTCGTGGACGCCCCCGCAACGGTCGTCATACTGTCGCGTTCTTCCAAACCGCCTTCGTTCGGAATTCCGCATGCCAACCCCGACCGCCCCTGAGATCCGACAGCAGTTCCTTGATTTCTTCGCCGAGCGCGCCGCGCACGAGATCGTTCCGTCGAGCCCGGCCGTTCCCCACGACGACCCCACCCTCCTGTTCACCAACGCCGGAATGAACCAGTTCAAGGATGTCTTCCTCGGACAGGGCGACCGGCCTTACACCAGAGCGGTCGACTCTCAGAAGTGCATTCGAGCTGGTGGGAAGCACAATGATCTCGAAGACGTGGGACACGACACGTATCACCACACCTTCTTTGAAATGCTGGGGAACTGGTCGTTCGGTGATTACTTCAAGGCCGAAGCGATCGACTGGGCCTGGACGCTCCTGACCGACGTGTTCGGGATCGATCCCGCCCGTCTCTACGCCACCTGGTTCGAAGGCGATCCGGCGCAGGGACTCGAGCCGGATCATGAAGCTCGCGACCTCTGGCTCAAGTACCTCCCGGCCGATCATGTGATTCCCGGAAACGCGAAGGACAACTTCTGGGAGATGGGCGAGACGGGGCCGTGCGGCCCCTGCTCGGAGATTCACATCGATCGAATCGGTGGTCGAAACGCGGCAGCGATGGTGAACCAGGATGATCCGGACGTGCTCGAAGTCTGGAACCTCGTGTTCATCCAGTTCAATCGAGAATCAGCGACCGTCCTGAACCCTCTACCGGCGCAACACGTCGATACCGGCATGGGATTCGAACGTCTCGTTTCCGTTCTTCAGGATCGCCGCAGCAACTACGACACGGATCTGTTCGCCGGAATCTTCGATCGCATCGCCGACGTCAGCGGCGCCCGTCCCTATCGCGGACACCTCGAAGACCCGATCGACATCGCGTATCGCGTCATCGCGGATCACACTCGCTGCCTCGTCGCGGCGCTCTCGGACGGCGCCACCCCGGGCGCGGACGGTCGCGGGTACGTCCTCCGACGAATCCTTCGCCGTGCCGTCCGTCATGGCCGCCAGACGCTCGGCATGGAGCGGCCCTTCCTCGCCGGCATCGTTCCCGCCGTGGTCGAGATCCTCGGTGATTCGTTCCCGGAAATGAAAGAGAAGATGCCCCGGGTCCAGGAGATCATCGGACAGGAGGAGGAGATGTTCCGTCGCACCCTTGACCGCGGCCTCCAGTTGTTCGCCGAGGCGGCGGAGAGATCCGACGATGGCCGGATCTCCTCGATCGACGCCTTCAAACTCCATGACACCTACGGCTTCCCGATCGACCTCACCCAGGTCATGGCCGAAGAACGAGACATGGCCGTCGATACGGAGGGCTATGAAGTCCTCATGGAGGCAGCTCGATCGAAGAGCCGCGCCGGCGGAGACGTTGACGATCCGGTCCTCACCATGCCACCCGACGTGCTTGGCAAACTGGACTTTCTGAAGGTGAAGCCGACCGACGACGACGCGAAACACCTGAACCATCCGACCACCGGTCTGATCAAGGCGATCTGGGACGGACGCCACCTCTGTGAACGCAGTGAACACGGCCAACGCGTGGCGGTCATCCTCGATCGAACCTGTTTCTACGGCGAACAAGGTGGACAAGTCGGTGACGTCGGCGAGATTCACGTCGCACGGGGATCCAGCGCCGGCCATGACCATGTGGGCAAGGTGGACGTCGAGGACACCAGACGAGTCGGTGACTACGTCCTTCACATCGGACACGTCAGTCACGGCGCGATCGCTGTGGGTGACGAAGGCGAAGTCGCGGTCGATGTTCATCGGCGCTCGGCCATTCGCGCCCATCACACCGCGACGCATCTGCTCAACCTCGCCCTCCGCGCCGTCGCCGGCCCGGAAAGCGAACAACGG
>JABABZ010000057.1:14962-15267 GCA_014237965.1 Phycisphaerales bacterium
CGGGGTTCATCCGTCGCCGCGGACCGACTTCGTTTCGACTACGCGGCAAGCGGCCCCCTCGATCCCGATGCGCTCGAGGAGATCGAGACCAGGGTGAATGCCGCGATCGCGGAGAAGCTGGACGTCCATACCGGCGAAGCACCCCTCGATCTGGCACAGAAGGTGAACACGGTTCGCGCCGTGTTCGGCGAGCGGTATCCCGATCCGGTCCGAATGGTGGCGGTCGGCCCCACGGTCGTGGACCTGCTCGAAGCGGCCGACAACCCCGAGTGGCTCGAGCGTTCGGTGGAATTCTGCGGCGTGAC
>JABABZ010000058.1 GCA_014237965.1 Phycisphaerales bacterium
CTCGTCCTGGGCGGTGCCGGCATTGTCATTGGCCTTGCAACCTATGGTCGGCACGTTATCGCGACTGTCGGCGACAAAATCACACAACTAACACCAAGTCGTGGTTTCGCGGCTGGAGTCGCTGCGGCCGGAGTCGCTGCGGCTGGAGCGGAAGTCGCGTTGGCGACTTTCTCTTCGGTGTTCTGGTCCTCCACATCCTGGGGCCGCAGGAATCCGATCACCAGCACGATGCTGGCGATGAGAAGGACCACGCTGGTGACGATGCGGCGGCGGGTTTCGGGTGTCATCTTGAGGGGAAGGGGGCTGGTGTCGACGACCCGCGGTACGACGGTACCCGGTCCCCGACCAGGGGAGGCTCAGCGGCCTTGGAACAGTCGATCACCGAGCCAGTCGTCGAGACGATCGATGGCGTAGATTTTGTCGGCAACGGCGGAAATGTCGTACTCGAGCCGGTAGAAGTGGACCTTGTGCGGTTCATTCTCATCGGTCTCGAGAATGGCGTAGCTCGCCCGGTCGTTCTGATCGCGAGGCTGGCCGACGCTTCCGGGATTCACGATGGCCTTTTCGTCGGGATGGAACTGATGGACTCCCACGAGGATGGGATCGTCCGGGTCCTCGTTGCCGAGTGAACTCGGCCGCATGAAGTCCGGGCCGTCTTCTTCGGTGTAGACGAAGACGCCGGGGACGTGCGTGTGACCCACGAGGCATCGATCGTCGATCATCTCGAAGATTCGACGGACCTTCGCGGGGTCGTCCCGGATGTCGTCGTCGAAGAGATACTCATTGATCGGCTTTCGCACCGAGCCATGAACGCAGGTATAGATCTGCTCGTGGCACTTGCGAGTCTTGATTCGATTCAGGAATTCGAGCCGGCGATTCCCGGAGACGGGGTCCTTCTCGACCGCTTCTTCCAGCACATCACGGGTCCAGTGCGCCGCGTCCTTCGCCACCACGTTGAAGTTCGTGGGTTCGTAGAGGACCGCGAAGTCGTGGTTGCCCATCAGGCTCCACGAGCACCTTTCCGCGACGAGATCGACGCACTCGATCGGGTTGGGACCGTAGCCGACGATGTCTCCGAGGCAGATGGTCTCATCCACGCCTCGTCGATCGATGTCTTCGAGGACCTTCTCCAGGGCCTCGAGGTTCCCGTGGATGTCACTGATCAGGGCGGTCCGCACGCGATGCTCCGGCCGTTCTCGATCCAAGCTTGCCAACGGCTCACACAGAGCCGGTGGGAATCGTGGATTTTACGGGCATCGGTGTCGGATCGTCAACGAATCGGCCGTCTATCCAGCCTTCCTCCACCGGGGGCTGGCATGGGTCAATCGGGCGATGCTGGCGGCCAGATCGTCCCGGCGAACCGGCTTGGAGAGGTAGTCGTTGCACCCTGCCTCGAGACAGACCATGCGGTCTCCGGGCATGGCATTGGCGGTCAGGGCGAGAATCGGGACGTCATTTCCAGCATTTCGCAGCTGGCTGGCCGCCTCATATCCATCCAGAATCGGCATCTGCATGTCGAGGATGACCAGATCGAACGGTCGATCCCGGCTCTTCTGCACCGCATCGACCGCCTCCTGCCCGTTCTCGACGGCGACCACATGGGCGCCCAGCCTCCCCAGAAGGTGCCCGATCAGGCGCCGATTGTCCGGGCCATCCTCGGCGAGCAGGACTCGCAGGCCGGTTGGAACATCGGTCTTGCCTTCCATGAAGATCGCGGCTTCCGCGGGAGCCGCGGTCACGATCGCGGAAAAGGTCGAACCGATCCCGAATCGACTTTGGACGGTGAGGCTGCCTCCGAGCATTTCACAGAGCCGGCGCGAGATGGCGAGCCCGAGCCCGGTTCCGCCGAACCGCCGAGTCGTCGATCCGTCGGCTTGGCGGAAGGGTTCGAAGATGCGGTCCATCTCCGAATCGACCATGCCGATTCCGGTGTCTACGACGCAAAGGGTGAGCAGGTCCCCATCGGGTTCATGATCCAACTCGAGGGTGATCCCCCCGGCCTCCGTGAACTTGATTGCATTTCCGAGCAGGTTGACGACGATCTGCCGGAACCGGGTCGGATCGAGTGACATCGCTGGAGGGACGCGATCGGAAATGTCGACCGTGATCTCCAGACCCTTGCCTCGAGCCTGTTCGCCGAGTGACTCCGCCACATCTCGCACGCAACCGATCGCATCCGTGGGAACCCGATCGGTCTCCATTCGACCGGCTTCGATCTTCGAAAGATCCAGAATCTCGCTGACCAGAGCGAGGAGGTGCTCTCCGCTTCGACGAACCGTCTCCAACATCGAGTGCCTCGAGTCCGGGTCTCCCTGGTCGCCCACCAGCAGATCGGCGTATCCGATGATCGCCGTCAGCGGGGTTCGAATCTCATGGCTCATGTTGGCGAGAAACTCGCTCTTGGCTTGCGTCGCCTCGACTGCGGCGGCCCTGGCCTCTTCCAACTGCCGGTTTCTTTCTTCGAGATCGACACGGATTCGCTCGAGATCCCGGGTCAATTTCGCCTGATCGCTCAGAGCGCAGAGCAATTCATCGCCGGTCCGGCTCGCGAGAGAGCTCGCGATCCGGTCGCGACCCTCGGGAAGTGCGATGCCGTTGATGCAGTCGGATTCTCCCGCTGACCCCGCGTCGCACCCACCGATGAAACGAATCGAACGCCACTCCCCGTCGGGCGAACGGAGACGCACCGTGCAATCGAGATCGGCGCCGTCTTCGATGGTGGCGTCGACGGCGAAGTGAAACTGCGCGAGGTCGTCCGCGTGAACTCGACCGAGCAGGGTCTCGAACAACCCCGCCTGAAGAATCGTGGGACCGATCGGATCGCCGATGAGTCTCTGGAAGCACTGGTCATACCAGGCGGTCCCGTCAGCGAGTCGCCAAGCCCAACATCCGGCGCCGCCGCTTCGGCAGGCGCTTCCTCTTGCGATCTCCGGACGGCTTCGTCGCAGATCGGTGGAAAGCCCGAGCATCGCCGCGAACATCAGGGCAAGACCGATTCCTCCGATCAGAACCGACTCGAAGGTGAGTCCGGTGGCCGCCACGACGCCACTGGCCAGAGTGAGCAGGAGCCAGAAATTGCTGACTCGCTCGTAGAGTCTCACCAGAATCGGCCGGCGGAAACCGAAGCCGAGCGGCCAGGCGGTCGAACGAGGAGATCGGCCGTCCTCGGATTCCGGGTGATCGACCACCGTCGAACCGCCGGGGCGAACGGCAGCGTTCGACCGGGCAGGATCGGGAAATCGAATGGCGGGATCGGCTCGCATGGTCTTACAGGCTCCCTCCAGACATCGGCCGTCCACCGCGCCGACTTTGCCGCGAATCCGCCAACCGCCTGATCGGTCCGCGAACGGTTCCGAGTGGCTGTTTCAGGTCCTCACGCGATTGGTTTTCGGGCGTTCCAAGGACCCCGGATCGAGGTTCACGGGGGTCGTTCGATGACCACTTCCCGCCCGGCGACCGTGAGCGGGTTCAGGGCGGCGGGCTTCAGGGTGCGGGCTCCCGCCTCCGCTACAATGTTCGGCCTTCTACTCGACTCAGAATCCCGCGTCGGAAGCGGCCTCGAAGGATGGCCCCGAACCGACGGCGACTGGAGATCAAGGGACGCCATGGCCGACTCCAAGCACTACGACCTCATTGTCATCGGTTCCGGACCTGGCGGATACGTCGCCGCGATCCGAGCCGGGCAACTCGGGCTCAAGACCGCCTGCATCGAGCGGGGGAAACTCGGTGGGGTCTGCCTCAACTGGGGCTGCATTCCGACCAAGGCGCTGCTTCACAACGCCGAGCTGTATCAGGAAGCGATCATTCACGGTGCGGAGTGGGGGATCGATGTCGATCCCAAGAACGTGCAGGTCGACTGGGACAAGGTCATCGGTCGAAGCCGAAAGATCACCGGTACGCTCAACAACGGCGTCGGTTATCTGCTCAAGAAGAACAAGGTCGACCACTACGAAGGCCACGCGAAGATCCTGAAGGGGGCCACCGGCGGAACGCCGTGCGAAGTCGAAGTGCTCTCCGCGGACGAAGACTACTACCACGGTGGTGGTGGAAAGTCCGAGGGACGGATCACCGCGGATCGAGTGCTCATCGCGACCGGCGCCGCTCCGCGACAGCTTCCTTTCGCGAAGAGCGATGGCAAGACCATCTTCACCAGCTATGAACTCCTGACCATCGATCACTGTCCCAAGTCGATGGTCGCGGTCGGATCGGGTGCGATCGGCATGGAGTTCGCCTACTTCATGAACGCCTTCGGCTGCGATGTCACGGTGGTCGAGATGATGGATCGCATTCTTCCGGTCGAGGACGATGACGTCTCGAAGGTCGCGAAGAAGGCGTTCGAGAAGCAGGGAATCAAGTTCAAGACCGGCGCGACCGTCCAGGACATCAAGACCGTCAAGGGCGGGGCGAAGGTCACGATCGCGGATGCGAAGGATGCGTCCAAGACCGAGGAGATCGATGCCGAGGTGGTGCTGGTAGCGATCGGCGTCAAGGGGCGTTTCGACGGCCTCTTCGACGAGAAGCTCGGCATCAAGGTCGATCGGGACCACATCGTCACCGACGCCAAGACGTCGGACGATCCGACCTATCAGACCAGTGTCGCGGGGATCTTCGCGATCGGCGACATCATCGGTGCGCCGTGGCTGGCCCACGTCTCCAGCGAGGAAGGCGTGCTCGCGGTCGAGAAGATGGCCGGTCACAAGCCGGTCGCCATCGATTACGACGGTATTCCCGGATGCACCTACACGAACCCGCAGATCGCATCGGTCGGACTCACCGAGCGTGCATGCAAGGAACAGGGCATCAAGTACAAGACCGGCTCCTATCAGTTGAAGGCGCACGGGAAGGCGATCGCGACCGGCCACACCGAGGGGTTGGTCAAGGTGATCACCAGCGAGCCGTACGGCGAGATCATCGGCTGCCACATCATCGGTGCCGACGCCAGTGAACTGATCGCGGAAATGGGCCTTGCGAAGCGGCTCGAGGCCACGGCGGAGGACATCATCTCGACGATTCATGCCCATCCGACGATGGCCGAGTCGATGCACGAGGCGGTACTCGCGACCGAAGGGCGTGCGATTCACGCCTGAGCGTCCCGGCGATCCTTCGAGAATGCAACATGCCGGCCTCGTACGGGGCCGGCATGTTTCTTTTCGAGCGTCGATGGCGGAGAACTCGTTCAGGTCAGGTCGACGAGGTCGCTGATCCGCTCGGTCCACTTCGGGCATGAGTCGCAGAGTCGGACTTCATTGCTCAGACCGCCGAGCAGGGGACTGGAGATGCGTACCCGGTCACCGATACGGTGGGTGAATCCATCGCCGGCGACGATCGACCCATCGGTTCTCGGCCGGTCGGCGGTGGGAGCGAACATGGTCCCGAGATAGAGGACCACGCCGTCCGGCCAGTCGTGCGAATCGAAGAGTTGAGCGGCGAGATCGGCGGGGTCACGGCTGATCTTCGCGATCGAACTCGAGGCCCGGAGCGAAAAACCATCGTTCTGTCCTTCGATTTCGAGCGTGACGTCTTCGGTTCGAATCGAATCGAGATCGAATCCACCTCCGCGATGCGAATCGAAGAGTCGAATGAAGGGGCCGATCGAGGCACTGCTTCGATTGTCCTTGGCTCGGCCCAGAAGAAGGGCGCTCCGGCCCTCCCAGTCACGGAGGTTGACGTCATTTCCCAGCGTTGCGCCGACGATGCGACCGTCCGGCGCGCAGACCAGGACGACCTCCGGCTCGGGATTGTTCCAGTCGCTGTCCCGGCGAATGCCGACCGGCATGCCGGTTCCGACGGTGGAGAGTGGGCTGGCCTTGGTGAAGATCTCCGCATCGGGACCGAGGCCGACTTCCAGGTACGGGCTCCAGCGATTCTCTTCGATCATCGTGGTCCGAAGGCGCATCGCTTCCGGTGAACCCGGTCGGATCGAGGCGACATCCGATCCCATCGACTGGAGAATCCGATGACGAGCTTCATGAGCGAGGTTGGAATCGCCCTGCGTCGCCTCCTCGATCACCCGCTCGAGCATGCTCTCGATGAAGGTCACGCCCGCTGCCTTGATCGGTTGGAGATCGACGGGTGAGAGGAGGTGGGCTCGGGTCTGATCGCCGATCGCCTGCAACAAGTCGTCGAGTGGAATCCCGCATGCGGTCGTGGCATGATCTTCGGCCGCCTCCGTGGGGTCCGGTGCTTGGAGGAGATGGGCGATGGTCGGGATCTGGAGATCCACGACCTGTTCGCCGATCACTCGGACCGGAACGCCGCGTCGTCGTTGCGGACACCAGCGGCGGCCGAGCAGGATCATGCCTTCGGTCGACGAGGGGAGCGTTCCTCGGGGCGTCGGTCGGAGGGTCATTCGCCTCCGCCACCGCCACCGCCACCGCCACTCTTGCGTCGTCGACGTCGTCGTCGTTTCTTCTTGGGGGCGGCATCGCCGCTGCCATGCCCGGGAGTGCCGCCCTCCGCCGCGCCGGCACCGGAGTCGGGGCGATTCTGAGCGCTCTCAGTCGGAGTTTCGGAACCTGGTGCCGTACCCGCCTCGCCGCCACTCTTCCGACGTCGTCGGCGTCGTCGCTTCTTTCGGGAGCGATCCGAGTCATCCTCCGTGTCCTTCGGCGCATCGCCGATCGAAGGGGCCTGCGAAGCGGCCTCTGCCTGTGATTCCTCCTTGTGTTCGGCCTGCCGTGCACCGCGTGGCTTTCTCTTGCCACGCTTCCGCGTCTTGTCGTCGGTGCGTTCCTCCACTTCAGGTCGCCCGAGTCCACGGAACGGATCTGGTTCGACGGGTTTGGTCGGGCAGTTGTCGGGATCGCAGAGTTCCTCGACCGGGACCGCGATCTCCCGCCCGTCTTCTTCCAACTGCACGAGAACGAGTTGGACGAGGATCTTGCTGTCCAGCACGATCCCGGGGCCCTCCGGAGTGCCCACCCGCGTCTTGCGATGCGGCAACTGGGCCTTGAGATCGTCGTAGGTCTGGTCCTCGTACCGCAGGCAGCACATCAGTCGGCCGCATCGTCCCGAGATCTTCAGCGGGTCGAGCGTCGCCTTCTGGACCTTCGCGGACCGCATCGAAACCGGCTTCAGCACCTTGAGGAAGTTCTTGCAGCAGCAGTGTTGGCCGCACTTCTCGTAGTCGGCGACAAGGCGGGCTTCGTCTCTGCCTCCGACCTGCCGCATCTCGATACGCGTGCCGAATTCGGTGGCGAGGCTCTTGAGGAGAACTCGAAAATCGACGCGGTCCTCACTCATGTAGTAGATCGTGAGTTGTTCTTCGCCCAGGATCGGCTCCACGTCAACGACCTTCATGTCGAGTGCGTGCTCCTCGATGAGGCCGCGAACGACCTTGACCTTCTCAAGGGTGAGCGACTTCAGCGCCGACCATTGATTCAGATCCTCGATGGTCGCGACGCGGAGAATTCGCCCGTCGGTTCGGAAGGGGTAGTCCTTCCCACCCGAGGCCTTGATGTAGTCGAGCATCTCGGCCCGAGTGACCGCCTTGCCACAACCGGCGTTGGGACAAGTGGTCGTGAGCATCTCGACGAGCTCGGTGCCTCGATGCGTTCGAGCAACCATCTTCGATCCGCAACCTGGTTTGGCGTCGCCGTTGTACGGGTACTCCGCGACACGTCGCATGGAGCCGACCCGGACCACGATGGTCGACGGCGACTCGAGCTGGGCGTATCGCTCTTCGTCGGAGATGGCATCCCGTTTGACAGGATCGGCATCGGCTTCAAAGACGGGAAGTGGAAAGATGGACATGTTTGACGCGTTTCTCAGGAAGACATCACAACACAGCGATCATCGATCACGGACAGTTGCGTGGGCTGTTTCACGGCGCCAGCCGCCGCCGCAACGTGGTCGAAGAGGAGCTGAAGATGTCGTCGAGCGGGTTTTTCGGCCCCGGGACGCCGCTCGACAGGCGATCCGGGTGTAACACGCGTCTGAGCCCGGATCATAGCCGACGCCGGCGTCGGCGCCGAAGGATTCTTGCGGCATCCTGATCGAACGCCTCGATTCCCGGCCTGCGCAGTGCTGGCGTGGTGTCGATCCGCAGCGGATGGCGATCGTCACATTCGAAGGAGGAGCAGATGCGTCTGGTCATTCAAGAGCGTCGAGAGCTGAGCCCAGATCTCTCCGGGAAAGCCCTGCATCAGAGACAGTCCCGTCGACTCCGGTGCGGCGTAGGCCGGTGGCAGCTTCCGGCGGGCGATGGATCGACCTGTCTCGGCCAGATCGTCCCGATCGAGCAATCCGGACAAGGACAAGAACATCTCCGCCCGGCCGCTGGTTCCGCAGCAGAGATGCCTTCTTCTCCCACCACTCGGGGTGTCCTTTTCAATGCCTTCAATCTGGGCGAGGGCGAAGTCGAGATCGTCCCGAATGAAAGCCTCGTCAGTGAATTGCAGGGCGGCCGCGCGGGAAAGCGCGATTCCCTCGCCGCCGGCGCACCATGCGTTGTGGTACGGAGGATCGGGAATCGGAGCGTTGATCGCCGTGTTTCGGAGGTCAGGCCAGCCTCCATTGTCAGGATCGTCCACTCGCATTTCGTGTTCGGCCCGAAGCGCTGCCATCCCGAGCTCACGGAAGTCGGGTCGATCAAGTCGTGTTCCGGTCTCCAGGAGTGCCAGTCCGATACCAGCTCGTCCATGACCGAATCCATTCAGCGGCCGTTTCTTGCCTCTGTCCATTCCCCAGCCTGTTCCATCGACCTGCATGGTGTGTCGACTGAGATGCTCGCCCAGCCGGATCAGAAGATCGTGATGATCGAAGGAAGGATCCTCTCGTTGCATCCCCGTAATCAGGAGCATGAGTCCGGAGGATCCGGCGATCACATCGGAGTCGCGGTCCAAATCGATCGTGCGATCGGTGATGTCGTCCAGGATGTTATGGACCATGTCTCGATACTCGCCGCATCCTTCATGACGTCCAATCGCCCAGAAGGCCGCCAGAGTCCCCGCTCTCTGTCCCGCGAAGCCAGAAGGGGATTCGAGTGAGAAGTGCGATCCTGCCTTCGATGGTCCGAGCTTTCGAATAATCTCGAGCTCTCTTTGGACCGACGCTTGGGCCGATTGCAGGAATTCCGCATCACCGAAGCGCCGATACCCCCTCTCGAAGAGCAGGGCCAGTCCACTCCGCCCCGAATACAAGCCCGCTCCAAGTGCGGAGGGCCGTGCCGTTTCAGACGCGACATCCATCTCTGCGTCGATCCAGTTCATCTTCTCGCCGTCGCGAAGCGCTATCGAGCGGAGCATGGCGAGATTGTCCCGCACCCATGTTTCAGCTTCCTCATCCGTGGCATCAATCGTCGCTTCGGGTACTCCGGAGTCGTCAATCATTTCACCAGCATGAAGTCCCTCTTGCGCCATCTGGGCGGTCAGATAGCTCGAGGTGATGAGGCGAGACTGGAGTTCCAGGTCATCGTCGCCCATTCTCGTGAGCTGCATGCGAGCAGCGTCGGTGGCGGAGTTGTTCAGGAACGCGTTCGGGATCAGGATCGCTTCGCCGGAGCGATAGTCGGGCGCGTGGTATTCAGTTTCTGATCCTCGGGCGATGAAGTAGGCCACATCTCCGCGAGTCAGGGCCTCCTCCTCGGAGTTGACGATGGCGTTGTAGATCTTGGCGATCTTCGGGTCGGCCTGAGCGCTCCTCAACGTCCCGACGCGGAATCTCTGTCCATGGATCCAGCGGTCGAGGCCGGACTTCAGGAGTTCACCACGGCAGGTCTCCAGAAGCAGACGGTAATAGATGTTCGTGGCGCGATTGAGCACGCGGGCCCAGGCGTCGTCCATCAGTGCGAGGGGGCCGGTTTCGGAAAGCCACTCGTTTCGATGTTCGAGGATCGACTTGTAGGTGATGCGATAGCCTTCCGCGACGTCTTCTCGATATTCATTCGAATCAACGGGAGTTCCGTTCTCGAGGGTCGGTCTCGATTGTTCGGAAATCGCCAACTGTGGATCCGCGCCGTCCACCTGCACCCACCGCTGGAAGTCGGTGTTGATCATGCTCATTCTGCGATGGCGCTTCGACATGCCTCGTTTCGCCGCGATCTCGACGCCCACCGCACCCAGGTTTCGAACGCCATCCCGCCCTCTCATCGCCATCACAGACGGAAGCAGCAGGGCTCGAAGGACCGACTTCTCCACCTTCTGGAGTGCTTCTTCAGGCTCGTCGCCCTGGTAATCGACCATTCCGTCGCCGACGGAGATGGTCTCAAGATCGATGGCGATCGGATCCGGCCCCGCTGCGACCACGTTCTCCAGATGGAAGTCGTTCCCCTGAAGCATGTGGATCAGACCCAGCAGGCTTCCCATGCGTCGAAAGAAGGTCCGGAGTTCGGTCGCGTCTCGGCACGCTATTCGTTCGGCGAACGCCATCCATCCATACAGGCCTTTATCGAGTACTTGGAGGGGATGCAGCCGCGCATCTTCTTCAACGCGGGAATTGAAGAACTCGACCAATCCGATCCAGGCGACGTCGATCGACATCGACCGCGGCTTGTACACGATTTTGGTGCCATTCTCGAATTTGCAGATGACCACGGCTCGACCGCCGTTGTGGCTGTCGGAGACTCCACGGCCACCATTGACGAGGGGGCCAAGCTTCGATTCGGGCGAGAAGACCCGTTCGAGTTCGTCTCGGTCTTCGGCGAGTCGTTCCGCGAACTCCCCCAGAGTCCTGATCCAGCATTCGACTCGAGTCGCCAAGAGTCGGGCGAGTGCCGGATAACGCTCCATCAGTCCGGCGGTGCGATCGTCGATCGTCTCCTGCACGATCTTGGAATAGAGATCCTGGGGCGGGGTCGGCGACAGCAGGCCGGCAAGCAGGTCGTTCGAGTCGTAGGTAGCCACCTTGGCTCGGGCGAACCGTTCCAACAGGATTTCGCGGGTGATCAGGGAGCAGTTCTCGAGGAGGCCGCGTTGTTCCTTGCGGAGAACCGTCGCGCCGATGATGGTGTCCAGATCAGGAACCTGTGCGCGAAGGCGTTCCGTGGCGACGTCGATCCATCCGCAGAAGACATGCTCGAAGGGAATCGGCATCTCGTCGTCGGTTTCGACACCCGAAGGTGTCAGGTAGGTCCTTGTCGGCAGGGGGCCGTCTTCGTCGTCGGGCGGCAACGCGAGCACTTCTTCGCAGACCGACCACCATGAGGGAGACTCCAGATTCCCACCTCGAACATCGCCGAGAATGAAGGGAAGCTCGGATGGGTTGATCCCAAGATCCTGCAGTCGGTGTTCAAAGTCTGTTGCGTCTTCTGTATCGATCGCCGCGGCCTCGATCCACTGCGCCTTCCGTCTTTCGGCCTTCTCTGGGTTCTCCGAAAACAGCTCGGGATTTGAACGAAACAACTCGACACGCTCTGGAAGAGTCCAGGCGGCCGGAATCACGTTTGCGGCGAGTCTGGCCGAGTCGGCAGAGAATTGAGTGGGGTGATCGTCAATACGGGTCATGGTCTTCTCCTTCAGGATCTTCCACCGTGTGAATGCCCAAGAATGGCACTATTCACCCGTTCGGGAAGTGTAACTTACAGGAGGGGTTCCTCTGAGGAATCGGAGTATTGATGGCCTGAAGTCCGGTATATTGTTTCGACCGAACCTTTGCCGAGGTTCTTCGTAGAGAGATCAAAGAACCACGCCGGTAGCCGGTCAAGGTTGTTTTTGATCGATCCCAACAGCCAAGAACCCATCTGGAATTCAAATTCTCATGACTGAACAACAAAACAAAATCGCCGAACTCTTCGCCGCCTGCTGGAAAGACGATGCTTTGAAGGCCCGGTTTATGGCCGATCCCGCGTCCGTGCTCCGCGAGTACGGCATGCCCGTCCCGGAAGGCGTGGACGTCAAGGTGATTGAGAACGCGGATAACTGCGTGCATATCACGCTCCCAGCCGCCCCAACGGATGCCATGGAGCTTTCGGACGCAGAGCTTTCGTCCGCTGCAGGTGGCGCACAGGGAAGCTGGGACGCAAAGTGCAATACGTCCTTCGCTGCCGGCTCGACCTGCCCCAATTGCGCGAAGAAGTAGCCGAAATAGGGTTTGTCTGAGAGCGCTTGCGCCGAGGGAACCCCGGCCCGTCATCGCCGGTTGCTTCTATGAAAGAACGCCGCGATTCGCCTTATGGAGGCGAATCGCGGCGTCTTGTGTTCTCACGCGAAGGTGCCGGTCGCAGTCGCGAAGCTCAGATCTGGTCATCACCTTCATCGGGGAGATCGGCGGGATCGAATCCCTCGATGCTGCCGACCTCTTCGCCGTCGGAATTTCCGGCGCGATTTCCACCGGCCTTCAATTCAGAAAGTTCGAGGCGCCGGCGCTGGCTGAAGACCAGTCGGATCGGGACTTCGCTGTAGGGGAGTTCCTCGTGCAGCCGGTTCAAGATGTACCGTTCGTATCCCCCCTTGAACAAGTCGGGTTTGTTGACCACCAGAACGATCGTCGGAGGATGAATCGCGACCTGGCTGACGTAGAGGATCTTGGCCCGGGTTCCGAGTCGTGAACTGGGACCGCGACGATCGAGGATCTCCTTGAAGACCGCATTCAATCGCCCCGTCGATTCCCGGTGGCTCGCCTGTTCGAACAGGTTCAGGACCATGCGAAGCGCCGGCCGGACACCTTCGCCGTCGGTCGCGGTCATGCGGATGATCGGCGCATAGCCGAGGCCGGGAAGTTCCTGCTCCAGATACTCGAGATAGTCCTCGAGAACCAGGTCGTCCTTGGTCAGGTCCCACTTGTTGAGGACGATCGCGACGGGCTTGAATCGATCGACGATCTCCTTGGCCAGCCGTTTTTCGATCTGGCTGATCGGCTGGGTGGCGTCGATCATCATGAAGACCACGTTGGCGCGATCGAGTGAATCGATCGTTCGCTGGTGGGAGTACGCCTCGATCTGGTCCGACCAGCTCTTCTTCTTGCGAAGTCCCGCGGTGTCGATGACGGTCAGGGTGCGGTCGCCGATACCGACCTGGACGTCGACCGCGTCTCGAGTGGTTCCGGCGATCTCGCTGGTGATGACTCGATCGTCTCCGGCCATGGCGTTGACCAGCGTGCTCTTGCCCGCGTTTCTTCGGCCGACGATGGCGAGCTTGATCTCGGGATCGATGTGCAGTGCGGAAGCCGGGTCGATTCGATTCCAGATGAACTCGAAGAAAATACGCTTCTTGAAGCCGGACTTGGCGCTGGTGATCTCCGGAATTCCCAGGCCGAGCGCCGCGAACTCCATGGCATCGGCTTCCCATGAATCGCTGTCGACCTTGTTCGCCACCACCACGACCTTGTCAGCTCGGCCGGATGATCGGAGCATGCCGGCGATCGTTTCGTCGAGTCGGGTCGGCCCCGCCTGGGCATCGACCACGAAGAGGATGAGATCGCTCTCCTCGGCGGCGCGTTCGATCTGCGCTTCGATGTCATCGGTGAGGGTCGAGAGATCGGCGCCGACATCGTCGAATCTGGCACCTTCAGCGCCGTAGACCCCGAACCCGCCGGTATCGACGATCTCCGCGTAGCGGGAGACGGCACCATCGAGTTCGGCTGGAGGTCGAATCTCGACGAAACGACTCACTCGATCCCGGGTCACCCCGGGAGTCGGGTCGACGATCGAGACTCGGGAACCTGCAAGGCGGTTGAAGAGGCTCGACTTGCCGACATTCGGTCGGCCGACGATGGCGATTCGTGGAAGAGACATAGAAGGAAGATTGTATCCGGCCTTCGTGAGAGGATCGATCCGTCCGACGATCAGGCCTCAACGCCCCTTGGACGCGGTCAGAAGGCCGTTCGGGGTCATGGGACTGCGCCGCGGTCGCTGAATCCGATCCCGACTTCGAGGCCGACCACGGAACGGATCGACCCATGTTCGGGAGGAAGGTCGGAAGGAAAGGGCCGTCGTGTCCTCGCTCCTCGGGGGCCATCGAGATTTCTCGAGGGAATTCCTGCTCAGCAGCCGACTCGGTCGGCGGCGGATCGGATGGCGTCGATGCAACGATCGATGTGTTCGGTCCGATCGACGCCGAGTTCTTCAATGCCGAGATCGATGTCGCTGCGGCTGACCGCGGCGGCGAACTTCCTGTCCTTGAGCTTCTTCTTGACGCTCTTCGATTTGAGATCGCCGATGCCGTTCGGTCGGACCTTGGCGCACGCGACGATGAAACCTGCGAGTTCGTCGCAGGCGAAGAGATGTTTCGCCATCGGCGTGTCGCGTGCGACGCCGGAATACAACGCGTGGCCGAGGATCGCCTGGAGAACGGGTTCCTCCACGTCCCCTCGCGACCGAAGGTGGTCGACTCCCACGAAGGGATGCTCGGCTTCGGTCGGATGTTTCTCGTAGTCGAAGTCATGGAGCAGTCCGGTGACCACCCAGTCATCGGTGTCATCGGGCGCGTGAATCTCGGCATGTGCGGACATGCAGGCGGCGACCGCCTCCATGTGGCCACGCAGAGATTCGCTGTCGACCCATTCGTGCATGAGCGTGCGGGCTTGATCTGGAGTCATGGGTGCGATTCTACGGCCGGATTCCGCCGGGCATCGATCTTCGGACCTGATGGACCCGTGTCGACCGGCCACCCCGCACGGTGATCACTGTTGCGCCGACGAGTCCTGCAGAAGGCATGAGCAGGTCGGCGAGTATTCGATCGACTCGACGTCGATTCGATTCGTCGAGATAGCGGAAGCCATCATTCAGATTCCCCACGCCCTCTTCCAGAGGAACGAAGACCACGAGATCCGCGTGGGAGAGCGCCGTTCGGACCCCGGGCTGAAGTTCGGCGAGGAATTCCGGATCGATTTCGCCTCCGATCTCCATCGAGAGGATCGCATGGGCGTAGGCGTCGAGGGGTGAGCGGTCGAAGAGCACGTGATCGCCGGGACTGGTCGAGGCCAGGCGTTCCAGTCCGTATTCCACGAGTCTTCGCTCGGCCTGCCGGGTGGGTACGGCCGGCGGTGGTTCGCCGGTGGCGCGGGCCACGGCGCGGATCGGTTCTTCTTCGATCCTGAATTCCGGGCAGGCTTCGTGCAGGTCCTCGACGAGGGTCGTCTTGCCGACCGATTGAGTTCCCGCAAAGACGATTCGCATCGATCGGCCCTTCAGCGAAGGAGATTTCGTCCGGTCATCGCGGCCGG
>JABABZ010000059.1 GCA_014237965.1 Phycisphaerales bacterium
CCGCTTCTTTGTCGTTTCCCCGAATTTTCTTGATCAGCGGATCGATGCGTTTTTCTAGGCTCTCCATGTCGGCTAGCATCAGTTCTGTTTCCACCGTTTCGGCGTCACGCACGGGATCGATGGTGGTCTCGACCGCCAAGGGGCTCGAGATCGGGAGCGGCGACCGTCCCAGTGAGATTCTCACCGACGTCCTGGAGGACCCCGTGGTCTGTGCCCTGAGCGGTCCCACCATCGCGGCGGAGTTGATTCAACGGCTTCCCGCTCTGATGGTGGCGGCCTGTTCGGTGAAGAACGTGTCGGAGCGGACCCACCAGGTCTTCGGTACCGGGTGGCTTCGGATCTACGAGAGCGACGATCTGCTCGGCGTGGAGCTGGCCGGGGCGGTCAAGAACGTCATCGCGCTCGCCGCCGGCGTCTGTGACGGGCTTGAACTCGGTTCGAATGCCAAGAGCGCGCTGCTTGCGAGGGGCCTGGCGGAAATGACGCGGTTCGGGCTCTCGCTCGGCGCCCACTCGACCACGTTCTTCGGAATCGCCGGGGTCGGTGATCTTGCGACGACTTGCTTCAGTCCGGAGGGACGGAATCGATCCTGCGGCGAGGCGATCGCTCGCGGTGCCATGCTCTCGGACTATCTGGAAGAGCAGCAATGTGTGGTCGAGGGCGTGCCGACCGTCGAGAGCGTGCTCCGGACCGCCGCTGAACACGGGGTCGAGATGCCGATCACCGAAGTGGTCGGCCGGATCTTCTTCGATGGCCTGGATCCTCGGAATGCGATTCAGGAATTGATGGCTCGGCCGTCGTCCGACGAGGGGCTTTGAGCGATCCGAGGATCACTCGTCGTCCTCGAACCCTCGCTCGATGAGCTCGGCGATCGACTTCAGGGCGGCCGCCGCATCGTCGCCTTCCGCGGTGATTTCCAGCACGGTCCCGGCGGTTCCGGCGAGCATCAGCAACTGCATGATCGACTTTCCGTCGACGGTGTCCTTGGCGTCCATTCGTCGGACGCCGATGGTCGATGAGAACGTCCCCGCGCACTCGGCGAGGAGCATGGCGGGTCGGGCATGAAGTCCGAGACGATTCGAAATGGTCACATTCCGGCTGGGCATCTGATCACGGGCGGATCAGCCGACGGACTGGCCGGCGTCCGCTTCCTCCAGAAGAGTGATGATCTCTTCGACGTCTCCGGCCTGACGGAGGAATCGTCGGAACTGGTCCTTGCTGAGGTTCCCGAAGATCGCCTCCATGGCGTCGATGTGTTCCTCGGGACGTTCTTCGGGGCTGATGAGCAGGAATATCGAGTGGACCGGCTGCTTGTCGAGGGCGTTGAAATCCACCCCCGCGTCGCTGATGCCGATCGCGACGGTGAGCCGTTCGAGGCCTTCCGCCTTGACATGAGGCACAGCGACTCCGTGTCCGAATCCGGTGGAACCCTTCCGCTCTCGCTTGAGGGCTTCCTTGAGATAAGGAGTCCGCTGATCCGCGGCGATGGCTTCCGCGGCGACGAGCGCATCGAGGAGCTCACCGAGAACCTCGTCGCGTTTGGTGGAATCCAGGGATGTGATGATGGCCTTTTCGACCACGATTTCGCGAAGCTTCATGTCTGTTTCCGGATCTGGGGACTACTTGTGACTCTGGATCTTCTCTTTCCAGTCGTGGAGTTGTCTCTCGACCTTGTCCAAGGCCTGGTCTATCCCTGCGTAAAGGTCGATCTGCGAGGATTTTCCGATGATGGTCGGGTGATGAGGCACTTCGACCTTGGCTTCGACCTCGAAATCGACGTGTACCTTGTCGAGCACGAGCTCGATCGACTGGACGTGATCTCGGAATTTCTCGAGGTGCTCGCACCTCTTGATCGCATACTGCTCGATCGGCTGCGTGAGTTCGACGTGCCGCCCGGTCACGATGATCTGCATGGTCAGGACTCCTTGGTTTCGCCCGAATCCGAATGGCTGTCCGGGGCGTCTGGTTGCTGGAGAATACGCTGCTCGTCACTTCCGAGCGCGGCATCTTCCGAATCCCGCTCGGGAAGGGCCTCGTGGGGGGGTACCAGGACGCCGCCCGAGATCGTGAATCGGAGCGCTTCGTCGATGGAGATCGGCAATTCGCGGACCTCGTCGCGAGGGACCGTGATGGTGTAGCCGGTGAACGGCGTCGGCGAGCTGGGGATGAAAATGGTCAATGCTTCGCCGGATTCCTTTTCGATGCTCTGCATCGTCCCGCCGGTCACCAACCCGACCGCCCAGACTCCCTTCCTGGGGTATTCGACCACCACGACGCGATTGAACTTGATCGGCTTGTCGTCCGAGAAGAGGAAGTCGACCACCTGCTTCACGTACGGGTAGACCTGCTTGAAGATCGGAACGCTGGTGATCACCCGCTCGAACTGCTTCTGGACGCGTCGGCCCAGGAATCCGCCGAGGAGTCGGCCGGCGAAGTACACGCTCAGGACCGCGACCAGAATGCCGATCCAGTCGAGACCCAGGGCGTAGCGGTTCCACCACTCCGCCACCTCGACCCGGGTGAGATCACGTTGGACGATGGTGGGGTCGAGCGATCCGGTCTCGCTCGCTTCTCGCCGCACGATTTCGGCATTCACCTGTTCCTCGTTGGGGAGGAACGAACTTCCCAGCGCGGGCCAGTGCTCGGCGCCTTCGGCGACGCCGGCTCGGATGCCCGCATTGATCGGCTGGGCGATCGCGGAGTCGACGAACTGATAGGCCTTGACGAGGATCCACAGGGTGAGCACCGAAGGCAGAAGGACGCCCAGACCTCTCCCGAAGAAGCGTTTGAAGTCGGATCCGAAGGTTCTGGATTGGTCGTCGGCCATGAGTGCTGGTCCGGCCCATTCTATGCCGTCCGTCGGATCGCGGGGAAGCCGCCCCACGAGTGTTCAGCGTTCATTCACCGTTCCACGGAGCGCCTCGAGGCGAACGGCGATCACCAGCCGTTGATCGCGTCGTCGAATCTCCAGCCGGACGGTCTCGCCGATCTCTCGGGCCGCGATCGCGAGCATGAGTTCCCCCCGGGCTCGGACCGGTTTCTCATCGACCCGGGTGATGACGTCTCCACGACGCAATCCGGCTCGTCGGGCGTTGCGGCCGATCACCCGCTCGATCTGCACTCCGTCGCCGGCCTCGATGCCGCTGATCCCGATCGAGGCGTCGCCATAGTCGACACGATCGTCGATCGAGCCTCGATCCAGCACCCACGACTTCCAACGCTGGTTCACCTGATCCAGAGGGAGGCCGAACACCAGCTCGAACGCCTTTCCGCCGCCCGGATCCCGGTCATAGGACCTGACGTAGGCGTCGTACCACTCTTCGAGGAGTCCGAGCGCCGCGAGAAACTCGAACATCGAGCGGACCTGCGGGTAGAACCGGGCATTCCCGGCGAGGAATTGATCGGCGTCGAGATCGAAGAGCTTGTCCCAGGAGAGGGCGATCCCCGCCTGGACCTGCCGACGGGCGATGTTGTGTCGCATGTTGGGCACGAACTTGATCTTGTCGTCGTCGGTCCAGACGTACTCCTCGTAGAGGCTGGCGAGCCCTTCCTGAATCCACATCGGATGGCGCTGGCCGCGGCGATCCATGTCGGCCCAGTGCATCCGGTGTGCGAACTCGTGTCGGAGGCTCTCGCCGATGTCCCGGGTGACCAGCAGCCGCTTGCCGTGAAGGTAGACACCGGGGGTTCGAGCCGGATCGGCGACGTCGAGCATGCGGCGGAACACTTCCGTGACATGCGTCTTGGCCGGGACCACCACGAAGCACCAGTCCTGCGGCGACGACTTGAAGAGCGTCTGCGTCATCTGATCGGCCTGGCGACCGATGATTCGCTTCATGTCGGCGTGCGCCTTCGCGTCGAGACCGGTGGCGAAATGCAGGCGGTGTTCGGTGTCCGTCTCGTAGTGATAGTCATCCCCGTACCGGCGCTGCCAGGATTCGAACTGGCGATCGGCGGTGTCGCGGTCGATCCGGTGGCTCGCCTCGAGGATGGCCGTGAACGTCTCGTGATTCCTCATCGACGCGAGATCGGGGTCTCGACGCATCGCGGCGAAATCCCGAAAACCGTGTTCGACCGCTTCGAGCAGCGCCGCGGCGGAGGCCTCTCGACGCCCCAGAAGCGCGAGGCCGCACGCTCGGTTGTAGAGCATGTGAGGGGTGCCGGGCCAGTTCTGCAGGTAGCGGGTGACGAGCTCGAGGGCTTCTTCGTACTCGCCGCTGCCGAAGGTGCGGACGATCCGTCGTTCAAGCGCCGCCGCGTCGTCATCGGATTGAAATGCCGAAGAATGTCCGCCACCCAGCATGGTGGCCAGGACGAGGAGTGCCAAGGTGATCCATCGACGGGGGATCCATCGAGCGGGCCGGGGTCCGACGACATGTTCAAGTGGCGGGAAGGGCATCGGTTTGATGCTAGCACGGACATGTCGTTTCACCGCCGCCCGGTCCGGCACCGGGCGAAATCGAGGTTTCGGACGAAGTTTCTCGAGGAGGGGAGGCGTCATGAGGCGGTATCCGTCGCGATGGGGCTGCGGTTCCCTCAGGAATCCGACGGCCGGGAATCGGTCGGCGACCGGTCGTGCTCGGTCAGGACTCGTCCCCCGGCGAGCCTGGTGCTTCCAGCCGCGATCGCCTGGATGGCCTCGGGCATCGCGATGCACTCGGCGGCGAAGACCCGGGCGGCCAGGCTCTCGGTCGTGTCATCCGGTTCCACGGGGCATCGCCGCTGCAGAATGATCGCGCCGTGATCGTAGATCTCATCGACGGCGTGCACGGTGCAGCCACTCTCGGAATCTCCCGCGGCCAGGACTGCTGCATGAACCCGATCGCCGTACATGCCGGGGCCACCGTGTCTGGGAAGCAGGGACGGATGAATGTTCACCACTCGATCCTTCCACCGTGATCCGACTCGAAAATGCCTCAAGTAGCCGCAGAGGCACACGAGTTCGACCCGGGCCTCTTCGAGCGCCCGGTCGACCCGATCGGAGGTGTCGGCGGCCGGGGAGATGGAGATCACTTCGACCGGAAGTCCGGCATCGCGGCAGCGAGCGACCCCGGCCACGTCCTCGCGGTGGGCCAGCACCAGTTCGATCGATGCCGGAACGTCTCCCCGCTCGATCGCCGCGTGCAGATTGAGCACGGTGCGGCCCCCGCCCGAGATCAGGCATCCGAGTCGACGTGGACCATCGGTGCTCAACTCGCGTCTCCCTGCGTGGAAGGCGCGTCGAACGGAATGGCCTTTCCGGCGGCGTTCACCGACACCATGGCCAGGCGAGCTCTGGTGACCTCCACCAGATCACCCGTGGCATACCGTTCCGCTTCGACCAGGACTTCGACCGACACCGACGAGGTTCCGGTGCCGACGGTCCGCGTTTGGAAGGAGACGACGTCGCCGGTGAACACCGGTGCGAGGAACTGCACTCCCTCCATCGACGCGGTGACCCAGCGATGCAGACCGTGGCGTCTGGCTTCGAGGTAGCCCGCCTGGTCGATGCTGCTGAGAATCACGCCTCCGAACACCGTCCCCTGATGATTGGTGTCGGCGGGCATCATCAAGGACCGCAGTGCGGTGCGAAATTCGTGTTGGTCGGCAGGATTCATGTGGTTCCATCTTCCCCGGACCGGGACCCGCCCGCAAACGCCGAGTCGGTGCGGCGGCAGGCTTCCAGAAGGTCGATCCACCGGCGAAGCGTGGCCACGTCACCCGGAATCGGTTCGCCGGTCACCTCGAACCACTCCGGGCGGGCGGCTCTGGTGATCGCGACTCGCCACGCGATCTCCGACGCCCAGCGGCGGCGGTCCCCGTCCCCGTCCAGTTCGTCGGAGAGCTCCGGCTGTGAGGTCAGTCGCCGTTCCGCGGACGGATCTCCCGCCAGCAACCCGAGCAGGACCGCGTCGGGGTCCAGTCTGCCATCCGAGAGTCGGGTGGTTCGCGCGGCATAGGCCGACGGGTCCACGTCTTCGAGCGGCCACCGAGCCAGCGCCCGAAGTGCGAGCCGAGCGGTTCTCCGGACGCCCGCATCCGGCTCATCGGGCGTCGCCAGTCGTTGGATGGTCGCCAGAGTCTCCACATCGATGGTGGATTCGGTCTCCGCGTCCTGCAGCGTGGCGATCATGATCGCGCCTCGCCGCCGATCAGGGTCTTTCATCGAGAGCCAACGGGTGACCAGCCGTCGGCGAGCGGTCTCCGAGAGGCCCTTTCGGGCGACGAGCGCGACACCGTGGACCGTGCCATCCGCGTTCGCTGGCCCGTCGGCCAGAAGGTTGAGCAGGGTCGCGTCATCGGGCGGGTCGAGCACGGACAGTCGGCCGGCCGCGATGATCCTGCGATCGAGGTCGAGGTCCGTGTCGGCCAGGACGCGTTCGTTGACGCGTCGATTCTGCGGGAGGTCGCGAAGCGCCAGCGCGATCCGTGCGTCGGCCTGCTCCTCGGCGGCGCGGCGGCGGAGGGTCGACTCCGGAACCGGGCCGGGCCGCGAGGCCAGAAACCAACTCGGTGATCGCTCCGCGGCATCGACTTGATCGAGTCCTCCGGCCAGGAGGTGCTGCATGGCGGTCGTTTCGCTGTCGACCGAGGCCGGTGACCGGCCTCTCAGGCCGAGGGCGAGGTCGATCGACTCGATCGTGGTTCGAGACATCAGGTCGGCGCGGGTCGATCGCCATCGTTCGACGGCCTCCAACCATGAGACGTCTTCGGCGGCGAGGATTCGGTCGAGGATCTCGTCGGTCTGCCGGCCCTGGCCTTGGACATCCTGCCGCATCACCGCGATCAGGGCGGGGCTCCAGTTGGAGAGCGCTGCCGGGTGACGCCGCCAGGCTTCGGTGAACCAGGCCAGCGTCGGCTCCGGATCCTGGTCGTTCGCCGCGGCGAGGGCCAACGTGATCGCGGCCACTTCATCGGAAGGTCGCCATCCGCGGTCGAGGAACCCCCGAGCCGCATCTGATCGTGCCTCGGGGATGGCGTTCTGAAACGCGGATTCGATTCGGGTTCGAAGGTCCGGATCACACGCGGCGGGGATCGAAGACCACGCCTCGGTTCGAGTGTCCCGGTCTTCGGAGGCCACTGCGGCGATGAGCAGGTCTTCCCGGTGGCGGCCGTCGAGCGTGGTCCGCCAGACGAGGGCGACGGCGATCCCCGCGACCAGAACGCCGGCGACGGAAGCCGCTCGCATCATTTGCGGGCCGATCTCGAGGCCGTCGGTCTGGTCGACGACTTCTTGGATGAAGACTTCCCGGAAGAGGTCTTCGACTTCGCGGTCTTCTTCGAGGAGGCCTTCGATTTCGAAGCCTTCTTCTTCGCGACCTTCGAAGAGGCCTTGCCGGCGACCTTCTTCGCGGGCGTCGATGCGGACTTCCTCGCAGGGGCCTTCTTCTTGGTGCCCGGCGTCTTCGAACCCGAAGTCTTCTTCCTCGTCTTGCCGGCGGAGGGCGATGGTCGATCCGCGGAAGTGGAGGTCTTCGAGGCTTTTCCGGCTTGAAGCCGACGTCCGGATCGGCCGGTCGCCGGCGCGGATTTCAGGACCGACTTCAACCAGCGGCCGGTATGACTCGCCGTGTTCCCTGCGACCTCTTCGGGGGTGCCGGTGGCGATGATCTCGCCGCCGCGATCTCCGCCCTCCGGCCCGAGATCGATCAGCCAGTCGCTGCACTTGATCACTTCGAGGTTGTGTTCGATGACCACGAGGGTGTTGCCCGCGTCGGCGAGGCGCTGGAGCACCGAGAGCAGCTTTCGGACATCGTGGAAGTGAAGTCCGGTGGTCGGTTCGTCGAGGATGTAGAGCGTGTGTCCGGTCGGCCGGCTTCCGAGTTCGCTGGCGAGCTTGACCCGTTGCGCTTCTCCGCCGGAGAGCGTCGTGCTCGCCTGACCGAGTTGCATGTAGTCGAGGCCGACATCGCGGATGCAGGCGAGCATTCGATGAATCTTCGGATGCGCCTCGAAGAACTCGACCGCTTCCTCGACGGTGAGGTCCAGCACGTCGGCGATGTTTCGTCCGCGATATCGCACTTCAAGAGTCTCGCGGTTGTACCGGCGGCCCTTGCAGGTCTCGCATTCCACGAACACGTCCGGGAGGAAGTGCATTTCGATCCGACGCACTCCCTGGCCCTGGCAGGCTTCGCACCGTCCGCCCTTGACGTTGAAGCTGAATCGCCCCGGCTGGTAGCCGCGGATCTTCGCTTCGGCGGTCATGCAGAAGAGCTTGCGGATCTGGTCGAAGATTCCGGTGTAGGTCGCCGGATTCGAGCGGGGGGTCCGGCCGATCGGGGACTGATCCACGTCGACCACGCGATCGATCCGCTGGAGGCCGTTGATCCGCTGGTGCGGTCCGGGGACGACCTTCGTGCCGACCACCGTTCGAAGGGCCGCCTTGAGCAGCACTTCGTTGACCAGTGAGCTTTTTCCGCTCCCCGAGACCCCGGTCACGCAGACGATGCCGCCGAGTGGAATGGTCGCGTCGACCGTCTTGAGGTTGTTCGCGGCGGCGCCCTTGATGGTCACCGAGTTCTTCGAGTCGAGCGGGCGTCTCGTCGCGGGAACCTCGATGCAGCGTCGCCCGGAGAGATACATGCCGGTGAGCGAGTCCTCCGTGGCTTCGACCTCCGCGGGCGTTCCCTGGGCGACGACTCGTCCGCCGTGCTGGCCGGGGCCGGGACCGATGTCCACCACGTGATCGGCATGTCGGATCACATCCTCGTCGTGTTCGACCACGAGCACGGTGTTTCCGATGTTGGTGAGGTGGCGCAGGGTCGCGATCAGTCGGTCGTTGTCGCGCTGATGCAGGCCGATGGTCGGTTCGTCGAGCACGTAGCAGACACCCACCAGGCCCGATCCGACCTGCGTCGCGAGGCGGATCCGCTGTGCTTCTCCGCCGGACAACGTCCCGCTGGCTCGATCGAGCGTCAGGTAGTCGAGCCCGACCGATCGGAGGAAGCCGAGTCGCGAACGGACTTCGCGGAGAATCGGCGTCGCGATGGCTTCGCCTTCCACGTTCAGTTGCAGGTCGTCGAAGAACTCCATCGCCCGCTCGATCGTCAGGCCGGTGACTTCGGTGATGTCGAGCGTCTCGCGGGCGCCGTCCATCTTCACACCACGGGCCGCGGCCTGGAGGCGGCCTCCGCCGCAGTCGTGGCATTTCGAAGCGGTCATGTAGCCGTGCATCCGCTCTCGAACGAACTGGCTCTCGCTGGTCTCGTAACGCCGCCGCAGGTTGGGGAGCACGCCCTCGAAGGCGAATCCCAGCGCGGTCGCATCCTCGTCGCCGATCCCGTGGAGGAGATGGTGATACACCTTCTTCGGCATCGTGGAGACGGCGGCCTTCGGATCCACGTCGAAGGCCTCGACGAATTTCCGGATCAGCCGACCGTAGTAGATGTTCATCCGGCGGCCGTTCTTCCGCCAGGGCTCGATCGCACCCTCCTTGAGGGATCGAGTCCGGTCGGGCACCACGAGTTCTTCGTCGAACTCGTTGACCGTTCCCAGGCCGGCACACGCGGGGCAGGCGCCGTGGGGCGAGTTGAAGGAGAAGAGCCGGGGTGCGAGCTCCTCGATCGAGCAATCAGGGTGGTCGGGACAGGCGAAGTGCTCGCTGAACCGGTGCTCGGACCAGGCGTCGTCGGATTCGACGAGCATCAACAGCGATCCCGAACCGATCTTGAAGGCTGCTTCGACGCTTTCAGCGAGTCGTTGACGTCCATTCGGGTCGATTTTGACGCGATCGACCACGGCCTCGATGTCGTGCATCTCGTACCGGGCCAGGCCGAGGGGATTCTCGCCGTCCTCCTTGAGCGCTTCGCGAAGATCGACGATCTCGCCGTTGACCCGGGCTCGAACGAAGCCCTGTTTCTGAAGCCCTTCGGCGATCTCGCGATGGAATCCCTTCCGCCCTCGAACGACCGGTCCGCAGACCATCGCCCGCGAGCCTGACCATCGACTCAGGAGCAGGTCCACGATCTGGCTCGGGCTCGTCGCGGTGATGGCCTGTCCGCACACGGTTCCATCGTCGTCCCGATGCCAGCAGGTCGGTCGGCCTGCCCGGGCATAGAGCAGGCGGAGGTAGTCGTAGACCTCGGTCGTGGTGGCGACGGTCGATCGAGGGGTGTGTCCGCCCCCGCGTTGTTCGATCGCGATCGTGGGGGGAAGGCCGTCGATCGACTCCAGATCCGGCTTCCGCATCTGATCGAGGAACTGCCTCGCATACGCGGAGAGCGACTCCATGTACTTCCGCTGGCCTTCCGCGAAGATCGTGTCGAAAGCGAGGGAACTCTTCCCCGAGCCCGAGACTCCCGTCATCACGACCAGCTGATCTCGTGGAATACGGAGGTCGAGGTCTTTGAGATTGTGTTCGCGGGCGCCGCGAATCTGGATGAAGCCGGAGGCTGGGGAGGGTGGGGCTGGCATGGCGTTCTGAAGTGTACGGGTGCTGGCGATCACTCCCGCGGAGAGATGCGAGCCTCGGTCCGGAAACCTTGCAGGGGCCGAAACTCGGGTTGAGTTCGACGTCCGAAGTCACGAAGATTGCAGAAATATGGAAATGAAGAGGCACAAACGGTGAAAATGGACGAATAGTAGATCACGACAGGCTTGCCGGGGGTGGAACTCGCGTTCCTCTGGAGATCGCTCGTATGGCCCGATTGGTGACAAATCCGAAGTTGCGCGGCACGACGACGACCAAGGTCGCGTTGGAGAAGCCGTGGATTCGAGTCGACTCCATGAGGGTCCTCAAGAAGGCCTGTTCAGGACTCCGCCTTCGAGGCACGACTCTGAAGCCTCGAGCCCCTCGGAACTGATCGAATAACTCACCGCCTGAAGCCACCCGATGCCGCCAAGACCGCGGCGTTTCTTGTTTTTGGGGTTCTTGTTTCCGGCGATGAGAGACCCGGCGACGAAATGGTCACTTCGATTTCTTGTTCCGGGTCTGCCGGCCTCGGGTCTTGCCCGCGCTGGAGCCGGCCTTGCCCGCCGCGGTCCGCGGGGCGCCCGCCTCCTCGAGGCTGAGTTCGCCGCCTTCCGGGAGCGCCTTCAGTCGATCCACGCGGTCCCGCAGATCGGCGGCCTTCTCGAATTCCAGCTTCTCGGCGGCTTCCAACATCGCCGCCTCCAGGATCGAGACGAGCTCGTCTCGCCCGTAGGTCTCCTCCGAAGCATCGCCCACCGCCTTGCGGGCCGTCCGTGCGGCGGCGAGTTCGCGCTCCATGCCGCGGCGAATCGCCTTCTGAATGGTGGCCGGCGTGATGCCGTGTTCCTTGTTGTGGGCGAGTTGCTTCTCCCGGCGTCGTTCCACCTCGTCGATGGCATCCCGCATCTGCGGCGTGACGGTGTCGGCGAACATGATCGCCTCGGAGTTCGAGTTTCGAGCGGCGCGGCCCATCGTCTGGATCAGGCTCGAGGTGGATCGGAGGAATCCCTGCTTGTCCGCATCGAGGATGCAGACCAGCGAGACCTCGGGCAGGTCGAGCCCTTCGCGAAGCAGATTCACGCCGACCAGAACGTCGAAGGTGCCTTCCCGCAGCTCCGCGAGGATCTCCAGACGCTCGAGGGTGTCGATCTCCGAATGCAGATAACGGACCCGGATGCCCTGTCGATCGAGCCAGTCGGTCAACTCCTCGCAGAGTCGCTTGGTCAACGCGGTCACGAGGACTCGTTCCTTGCGATCGGCCCGGCCCCGGCAGAGTTCGAGCAGGTCCTGCACCTGGCCTCGCGCGGGTCGGATCTCGATCGGCGGATCGACGAGCCCGGTGGGGCGGATGACCTGTTCCACGACCACGCCCTCGGTCTCCTGGAGTTCGAATTCGCCGGGGGTGGCGGAGACGAAGACGGTCTGGGGCGAGAGGTCCTCGAACTCGTCGAACTTGAGCGGCCGGTTGTCCATTGCACTGGGAAGTCGGAATCCATGGTCGACCAGCGTCTGCTTCCGGGCCCGGTCGCCGAAGTACATCCCTCGGATCTGCGGCAGCGTGACATGGCTCTCGTCGATGAGGACCAGCCAGTCTTCGGTGTCGTCGCCGCTTTCGCCGATCGCGGAGCCGGCGAAGCCGTGTCGGAAGTAGTCGAGGAGACAGAAGGACCGCACGCCGGGCTGGCGACCATCGAAGTGCCGGGCGTAGTTCTCGACTCCCGAGCAATACCCGACCTCTTCGATCATCTCGAGGTCGTACCGGGTCCGCCCCAGAAGCCGTTGGGCTTCGAGCAGCTTGCCTTCGCCCTTGAGCGACTCGACCCGTTCGGCGAGCTCGGCTCGAATCGACGCGAGCGCCGCGGCCTTGTGATCCTCCGGCATGACGTAGTGCACCGCGGGGAACACGAAGACCCGTTCCTCCTCGGCCAGCTGTTCACCGGTGAGGGGATCGAAGAGCTGGAGTGAATCGACGTCCTCGCCGAAGAGGTCGATGCGGATTCCGAATTCCTCGTAGGCCGGGTAGACCTCGATGCAGTCACCTTTCACCCGGTACTGCCCTCGGACCGGATCGACCTCGTTCCGCACGTACTGCATGTCCGCGAGCGCAAGCAGGAACTTTCGTCGATCGAGCGCACGCCCCTTTTCGACCATGACGATCTTCTTGGCGTATTCGTTGGGCGAGCCCAGACCGTATAGACAGGACACGCTCGCGACGATGATCACGTCTCGTCGGCTGAGCAGGCTGCTCGTCGCGGCGAGGCGAAGGCGATCGAGATCGTCGTTCCGGGCGGCGTCCTTCTCGATGTAGATGTCGCGGGCCGGAATGTAGGCTTCGGGCTGGTAGTAGTCGTAGTAGGAGACGAAGTACGAGACCGCGTTGTCGGGGAAGAGCTCGCGGAGTTCCTCGAACAACTGGGCGGCCAGTGTCTTGTTGTGGCTCACCACCAGGGTGGGACGACCGACGCGTTCGATGACGTTGGCCATCGTGAAGGTCTTGCCGGTTCCCGTCGCGCCGAGGAGCACCTGCTTCCGGCGGCCGGCCTCGATCCCCGCGACGAGTTGATCGATGGCCACCGGCTGATCGCCGGTGGGGGAGAACTCGCTGTCGATTCGGAAGGAATTGGACACGTCCCGCATGCTAGACCCTCGGCGGCTCCCGAGCGTGGGAGAGTCGACGGTACTCGGTGCGCCCCGGCCGTTCTCCGGCGGGATCAGCCGCCGTGGCCGCTGGCGAGGAGAACCCGGGGCGCCCGTCGACGCAAGGACATGCTGGCGGGGATCGACGCCAGCAACGCGGCGATCACCACGCAGCCGCTGCCCACGATCGTCGGGAGGATCGGGACGGCCAGCGCCAGTTGGAGTCCTGCGAGATCGTGGTAGAGCCCGACGCCCATCCAGGCGAGGTGGACGCCGAGGGCGATGCCGATCAGGACCGCCGCCAGTCCCGCGGCGGTGATCTCCGCCAGAACCAGGCGAGGTGCCACGCTTGGTGCGCCGCCGACGGAACGAATCACCCCGAACTCGAAGCCTCGTGCGGTGATTCCCGCCGCGACCACGTTGCCGACGCCGAGGCAGGCGAGCAGCAGTGCGGCGATCGCGACGGACGCCGTCACGGTCAGAATCCGGCCGCCGATGTCCTCGACGAGCAGTTTGATGTTGCGGCCACTGGCGAACACGGCGCCTGGAATCTTCGCTCGGAGCTCCTCGGCGAGCCGCTCCTCCGCCGCGTCGGCGGCGATCGGATCAGCGGGAAGATCCAGGTCGATCTGCATGATGAAGGCTTCGCGGGTTCCGTACTTCTCCGCGACGGTGTCGAAATCCATGAAGACGCAGCTGACCGCGTGTTCCATGTACACGCTTCGAACGCCGAAGATGCCCGTGGCCATGTCCAGGCCGGCGGCGCCGACCACGCCGACGATTTCGAACGTGCTTTCATCTCCCTCGGCGCCAAGGGCGATCGTCTCGCCCAGGCCCAGTCCTCGGGCGATGAGAAACTCCTTGGCGACCAGGACCGAGTCTCCGGCTTCGAGCCGCGGAATGGCGGACTCGGCATCCCCCTCGATCCAGTCGAGTCGATTCAGGCTGAGGAACTCGCGTGGATTGAACCCGACGCACACCACGTTGGGCGGGGCGAGGTCGCCGGTCCCCAGTCGCTGGTCGTCGGCGACACGAAGAGGGAGATAGCCGATCGGACTCGCCGACGCGACGCCCGGCATCGCCGTGATGAGCTGCTGCTCCTCGCTGCCGATGCCACCGGTCTTCATGACGAAGGCATCAGCGAACCGGACCCGTTCGCGGAAGTCGTTCACGATCGCGAGGCCGTTGCTCCAGGTGGAGACGAGTACCGAGAGCCCGACCATCAACGCTCCCGCGGTCAATCCGAGTCGGAAGGAGCCGCTGCGGAGATTGCCGGTCACCAGCGGGCGGGGCAGTCGCCAGAGGACGGCCAGCGCCGGGCCGAAGAGACGCGCGATGATCACGAACACCGGAACCGCGAGCAGGAAATAGCCGAGGTGAAGCGCGGGAAGGCCGAGAAACGCGTAGAGCGTGAATCGAAGATCGGTGTCGGGAACGAGGAGGAGAAGGAGTTGGAGGCCGATCAAGGCCAGGCCGATCCCTCCGCAGGCCACGACCGCGATCGATCGGATCGGTCGGGCTCGATTTGCCAGTGCCTCGAGCGGGCTGGTCGAGGCCGCACGCCAGGCCGGCCACGCGGCACCGAGGAGTCCGGCGCCGGTCGCGCCGAGAAAGGCCAGTTGGATGCCCTCGGCGGGAACGGCGAGCCCGCCCGGGAGCAGTTCGCGGAACCACCAGGCGAGGATCGCGGCGAGCCCGA
>JABABZ010000005.1 GCA_014237965.1 Phycisphaerales bacterium
ATTCCCACCACCACCGTCTGCACCGCGATGGTCTGCCCGTTTCGAATCGTCGCGAAAGACCCCGGCTCGATCGCGGTGAAGATCACCAGCACCAGGAAGAGCCCGATGAACGGCGCCGCCAACCTCCCCACTCGGCCGATCCAGTCTCGCGTCGGTACTTGAGCCGACTGATCGGCCGCTGGATTCGATTCCACCGTCATGCCGCCACCTCCCCGTCCGAACCGAGCACCGCTTCGGACATCAAGGAAGCCTCCGTGCATTCGGTGACATCCCGTGCGGGGCCGAGCACGCCGCGATGCATCACCGCGATGCGGTCACAGAGACCGAGCAGTTCGGGAAGATGACCACTCGACACGACCACCGCTCGGCCCGCCCGAGCCAGACCATCGAGAAGTTCGTAGACCTGGACCTTGCTGCCGATATCGATTCCTCGGGTCGGTTCATCCAGCAGGAGCACCGAGGAATCCTGATGCAGGAGTCGCGCGATGGCGATCTTCTGCTGGTTTCCTCCCGAGAGCGTCTCCGCAGCCTTGGCGGGATCACCGGATCGGATTGCGAGACGATCGATCCACTCCCTCGCGGCCGCTTGCATTCGAGTCGTCGAAAGCACGCCTCGACTCGAGACGGCCTGAAAGTTCGACAAGAGCAGATTCTCGGCGATGGACATCGTCAACGCGAGACCTTCACCCTTGCGGTCCTCGCTCAAGAATCCGAGGCCTCGGCGCATTCTCGCGCGGATCGAAGACTTCGATTCCATTCGTCGCCCATGGATCGAGATCTCACCCGCGGTGATCGGGGCCAGACCGGCGACGCATCGAAGGAACTCCGTACGCCCCGCTCCGACCAGACCGGCGATTCCAACGATCTCACCGGATCGGACTTCGAGTGATGCCCGGCTGGGCGTCGGCCGACCGGCGAGTCCGTCGACTCGAAGCACCACGTCGCCGGGCCGCCGATCCCGCTCGGGGAAGACGGCGCCCACCGAGCGGCCGGTCATCGATTCGATCAGCCCTTGATCGGTCGACCCCTCGATAGACGCAGTGGCGACCGTCTGTCCATCACGAAGGACGGTGAATCGATCCGCGACTCGTCGAATCTCCTCGAGGAAGTGACTGATGTAGACGATCGAAATCCCCTCATCCCGGAGTCTTCTGACCACTTCGAGAAGTCGATCGGCATCGTGCCGACCGAGGGAACTCGTCGGTTCGTCCATGATCATCACCGTGGCCCGGCTCGCGAGGGCTCGTCCGATCTCGACCAACTGCCGGGTGGCCGCCGGAAGATCGCCGGTTCGGCGAGCCGGATCCAGTCCGCCGTGACCCAGTCTCGCCAGTACCCGTGATGCCGTCGCGTGCATCGATCGACGATCGAGCGGCGACAGTGATCCCAGACGCGGGAATCTCCCGGGCTCGACGCCCAAGGCGATGTTCTCCGCGATGGAGAGATGCGGGGCGAGCGCCAGCTCCTGATGGATCATCGCGACCCCGGCCCGACGGGCTTGAACCGGACCGGACGGTCTCCAGGCCCGCCCCTCGAATTCCATGGTGCCATCATCGGGACGTTCCACACCGGAGAGCACCTTCATGAGCGTGCTCTTGCCCGCTCCATTCTCTCCCACCAGCGCGTGAACCTCTCCCGGCCCGACCGAGAGGTCGACGCCCCGCAGCGCCTTGACGCCTCCGTACCGCTTGCAGACCCCGCGCATGGCGAGCAACGGATCGGGATGCGGGGAGTGGGCGTCAGACAAGTCGGTTCTCATTCAGGAACGACGTTCGAGGACACGAGCGATGCGGTCATTTGAGGTACTCGTCGATCGGCGGATCGAGAACCACCCGGGCTTCCGGCGTCTCCATGTTCGTACGCGTCACGACCACACAGCCGGTATCGACCCGCTTCGCCACGTCGCGGCCCTCGATGGAGTCCACGAGCAGCGCAACCCCTCGCTCACCCATCGCGAACGGACTCTGGACGACCAACGCATCGACCTTGTCATTCCGCAGTCCATCGACGAGCGATTCGCTGGCGTCGAAGCCGACGAGAACGGTGTTCGCCTTTCTCCCCGCCTGATCGAGGGTCCGCATGAACGCCACGGTGGCCGGCTCACACGGTGCGAAGACGCCGTCGATCTCCGGAAATCGATCAAGGAGATTCTCGGCCGTCGAAACGCATCCCTCGAGCGTCGCGCCGCCGTAGGAGTTGTCGGAGAGCATCACGACATCGGGAAACTCCGAACGGATGGTGTCGAGGAATCCCTCTTCCCGTTTGGTCGTGCTGGCGGAGCCTTCCACGTAACGCATCAGGATGACGTTGCCCTTCCCGTCGAGTTGTCGGCCCATCTCTCTCGCCGCTCGAACCCCGCCCTCGAAGTTGTCGGTGGCGGCGAAGGTGATCGACCCGTCCCAGTTCACGCCCGAATCGATGACCGCGACCGGGATGCCCGCCTCGGCCGCCTCCTTCAACGGACGAACCAGTGCGGTGTCATCAAGCGGCGCGATGACGATTCCGTCCACACCCTTGGTGATGAACTGCTCGACGACCTTGATCTGATCGTCTCGATCATCCTCTCGGGCCGGACCCTGCCAGATGATCTCGACACCCAGCTCGTTCCCTGACTTGACGGCCCCGGCATGGACCGCCTTCCAGAATTCGTGGCTGGTCCCCTTCGGTATGACCGCGAAGGTTCGAGCAGTGCCGTCCGCCCCGACCTGGGTCGGGGAGGATCCGGAATCCTTGCAGCCGAAGGACGAGATCGTCGTCATGACCGCGAGAGAGGCGAGAATCCTGATACCGCGGTAGCGGTTGAACATTCCGATCTCCAGTTGTTTTTCGTCCGAAGACGCTGGGTTCTTGACGTTTCGACGGTGTCGAGGGTACACCTCGATGGTCGGTCCGGCAATGCAGGGCCGCTCTCGGCCTTCCCTCGGGGTGCTCGTTCCTTCCCGACCGCTATCCTCAACGTTCAACCCCCACTTGCGGAAGGCAGGAGACCCCATGGCAACGAGACTCGTGACCGGCGCGAACGGCTGTATCGGCGCCTGGGTCGTCCGACGACTCCTCGAAGACGGCGATGACGTGACTGCGCTCGATCATGGCACCGAGCGGCATCGTCTGGAAGCACTCCTCGATCCGGATTCGCTCTCTCGCGTCCGGTTCATCCAGGCCGACGTCGCCGACGCCCCGATGGTCCGGGCGACGGTCGAGGCCCACGGATCCGACGGCGTCATCCACCTCGCCGGACTGCAGGTACCCACCTGCCGCGCCGACCCGATGCTCGGCGCGACGGTGAACGTGCTCGGAACCCTCGCGGTCTTCGAAGCGGCGGCAGCGGTCGGTTGCCGTGTCGTCTATGCGTCCAGCGCCGCGGTCTACGGACCGGATGATGAACCGCTCCGCCCTCATGGTGAACAGGAAGCGGGTGATGCCCGCTCCCACTACGGCATCTTCAAACTCGCCAATGAAGGTAATGCGAGGATCTATCATCAGGATCATGGCGTGAACAGTGTCGGTCTTCGTCCACTCACCGTGTACGGAGTCGGTCGGGACTTTGGAATGACCAGCGGGCCGACCACGGCGTTGAAGGCGGCGATCCTCGGTCGCCCCTACACCATCGGATTCCGAGGGCCCACGGACTTCCAGCTCGCCGACGACATCGCCGAGATCCTCGTCCGGTGTTTCGATGCACCCGAAGGCGCCCATGTCTTCAATCCCCACGGCGAAACCTCGACCGTCGAGGAAGTCATCGCGATGATCGACGAGATCGTCCCGGAGGACCGTCGCGGCCTGATCGACTGCGATGGCCCCCATCTTCCGATTCCGGGCGCACTGGACGACTCCGCGCTCGCGGCCGCGATCGGCCCGCCTCCCCGGACGTCGCTGAGAGAAGGACTGGCATCCACGCATGCCGCATTCTCAGCCCTTCACTCCAACGGTTCGCTCGACCTGCGCGACCTCCCCGAAGAGGTGACGTCATGACGTCACCATCCCCGTCGAATGCCACCCCGCTCGCGAGCGTCGCCGTCCGGGTGGACCCGCAGGACAACTGTGCCGTGGTCAAGTTCGGGGTGACTGCAGGCACCACCGTGGAAGTCTCGGGTGACCTGGTGACCATCGCCGATGACATCGGCCCGGGGCATCGCTTCGCGATCTCCGCGATCGACGGAGGCGAGTTCGTCCGGCAGTACGCCCAACCCATTGGAACCAGTCGTGGATTGAAGGCGGGCGACGCCATCACCGAAGCGACGATGAGCAACGAGGTCCCGGTGGTCCGGGATCTCCCGGACGATCTTGAATCGCCGCCGCCGTCGTACGTTTCCGACGAGGAGATCGGGACTTTTCGCGGATTCCTCCGGCCGGACGGCCGGACGGGAACCCGGAACTTCCTGCTGGTGCTTCCGACCTCCATGTGTTCGAGCCACGAAGCCAGCCAGATCTCGATGATCGCCGAGTTCCAGCATTGGTCCAGAGCGAAGTTTCCGAACGTCGACGGCGTCGTCGCCATCCCTCACTCCAAGGGGTGCGGATGTTCCGACGGCTCGAATCTCGACATCACGATGCGCACGCTCGCGCACTACGCCGATCACCCGAACGTCGGCGGCGTCCTGATGCTCGAACTCGGTTGCGAGAAGACCAACCAGACGGTCGTCGACCAATGGCTGGGAGAACACGGCGGATTCTCATGGGACAAGCCCGTCGAACGCATCGGTGTCCAGACCGAAGGCGGTACCGAGGCGACCGTGCTCAAGGGATTGTCACTGGTCGAGAAGATGCTGCCGGAGGTGAATCGAGCCGAGCGGACGGAGCGACCCGTCTCCGAAATCGTGCTCGGTCTCAAGTGCGGCGGAAGCGACGGATTCAGCGGGCTCAGTGCGAACCCGGCACTGGGCGTCGCGACGGATCTTCTGATCGATCGACGAGGGACCGCGATCATCACCGAGGTTCCGGAATTCTGCGGCGCCGAACATATCTTCGCGTGGCGGGCGAAGGATGCCGCGACCGGCCGATCGGTCTATGAACTGGTGGACTGGTACAAGGAACACGCCGGGGTGTTCGGGACTCGACTGGACGACAATCCCAGTCCGGGGAACAAGGCGGGCGGGCTCCTGAACATCGCGATCAAGAGTCTCGGCGCCCTCGCGAAGGCCGGCTCGCGGCGGGTCGAAGGATGTTGCGACTACGCCGCCATTCCCACGTCGAACGGACTCTGGCTGATGCAGGGGCCGGGGTACGACCAGGAGGCCACGCCGGGCATCGTCGCATCCGGCTGCAACGTCGTGGTTTTCACGACCGGACGAGGAACCACGATCGGCAATGCGATCTGCCCGGTGATCAAACTCTCCAGCAACACCGACACCTTCGATCGCATGAAACATGACATCGATCTCAATGCCGGGACGGTGATCGACGGCGACGAGTCGATTCCCGAATGCGGGCGTCGGGTCTTCGACCACGTGGTCGCCGTCGCCGACGGAACTCCGGCACTGGCCGAGAAGACGAAGCATCGAGAATTCCAGATCTGGTCGGAATGCTCGGTTTCCCTCTAGGAACGGCCCGGCCCGACGGCCTTGAAAGGACGCGTCATGAAGGCTTCCCTGCTGATCGAGACGAAACGCCTGGAGGTCCGCGAAATCGCCGACCCCGAGGTGCATCACCGGGAGATCCTCGTGCGTCTGGATGCGGTCGGGATCTGCGGTTCGGACGTTCATGTTCACGACGGGCACGCCAACTGGAACACGGATGCCGACGGCGATCCCGTTCCGTTGTCCGTGCACCCGCAGATTCTCGGCCATGAAATGGTCGGCGAGATCGTCGAAGTCGGCAACGACGTCGAGGATCTGAAGGTCGGTGACCGAGTGATTCTGGATCAGGGAATCAACTGCGCTTCTCGTGGCCGACCGGGAACGTCGTACTGTGAGTACTGCGCCACCGGATTCGCTCATCATTGCGTCGACTACCAGGAACACGGAATCACGGGACTTCCGGGCGGATTCGCCGACTTCATCGCGATTCCCGCGGTGAATGCGATTCGCATCGAAGACGATCTTCCTTCGGACCTCGCCACCATGGCGGAGCCGCTCGGCTGTGTCCTTCACAATCTGAGACTGATGACCGACCGAGGCGGACGTTTCTCGATCGAGGCCGCCGAACCTCGTGATCGCATCCGGAACATCGTGATCTGCGGCCTGGGACCGTCGGGGCAGATCTTCGGGAAGGCGCTTCGAAACATTCTCGGATTCGAAGGCCGGATCATCGTGACCGACCCGCGGTCATCGAAACTCCGACTGGCCGAAGCGTCCTTCGACGGAACGCCGATCGAGATCGACGATTCGACCGACGTTCCGAAGACGATCCGGGAATTGACCGATGGCGACGGTTGTGAGTTGCTCATCGATGCCTGCGGGGCGGCGGCGGCCTGGGCGGATTTCGCAGCGATCATCCGGAAACAGGCCACCGCGGTGCTCTACGGTTTCGGACGCGAACGAGGCGGGAATGCCGGTCTTGATCGTCTCCAGTGGCGAGGCGCGAGTCTCATCACATCAAGCGGGGCCTCGGGTCCGATCGATCCGGACGGACGGCCCGGACTGTATCGAGAGTGCCTCGGCCATCTCCAGAGCGGCCGGATCGACGTTCGAGACCTGATCACCCACCGGTACGAGGACCTTGAGCAGCTTGAGCACGCGCTGGGTGTCGATCCCCGCGAACCCGACTACCTCAAGGGCGTGCTGGTTCGGTCGTGGGATCAGTGATCGAAACTTGATGATGCAGACGATTCGCTCGTCGAGTCAGCGACGACCTCGGGGCGGATCTATTCCGGTTTGTCTTCGATCTTCCGATAGACGATTTCCAACGGAGGCTGATTCTCGCGGTCGATTCGAACTCCCAGCCGCGTGAATCCGATTCGCTCCCGTCGCGTCGCATTCGATTCAATGCAGAATCCCAGGACGAAGTCCCAGCCTCGGCAACGGGCATGGCTCGCCATGGCCGCGGAGATCGTCTGGGCGACCGTCGCCTCCGGAACTTCAGGATCGATCAGAAGATGCTGTGACCAGGCCACCTTGACGAGATCCCCGCCGAGCTTCTCCGCGAGCCGGCGTCCGTTCAAGTAGTCGCCCAGCCGGGATTGCGCGCGTTCCAAGGGGATCATCCTCGCCGAGGCGACGACGTCGCCCGTCGCCGCCAGCACGAGCAGGCACTCTCCGTTGCCACCTTCTCTCTCGCAGGCCGTCTGGTCGTGATCCAGGAATCCGTCAAGCGTTTCGACGTCGACCGCCGCATCGAGGATTCGACGTCTGAACCGATGGATGACATCATGATCCGTGGCGATGTCCGCCAGGCGGGTATGCCATGGAGCCGGTCCCGAGTTCGAGGCGGATCGAGCTCGAAAACGAGGAGGTATCCCGTCTTCGGGAGTCTGGTGCAGATCAGACTTCATGCAACGCATGTCCTGAATTGAAGTGCTGGAAGACGAAAACCCGTCTTCCACGTGATTTTGGCCCCAAGATGACAGCGATAGAGATGAAGAGGTGGCTGTCATCCAGTTCCTACGCAGATGAAGTGTGAAAGGACGCCCGTTCTCTCGAAATTCCGCGATATTGGCTCCCAGACGTCAGGAATCGAGGGAGTATCCTCCTCAGCATGCGGATCGCCCTCTTCGTCACCTGCCTCATGGACCAGTTTCGCCCTGATGCGGCAGAGGCCACGGTCTCGGTCCTCGAACACTGCGGATGCGAGGTGGTCTTCGACCCGCGGCAGACCTGCTGCGGCCAGCCCGCCTTCAACGCCGGCCTTCATCAGGATGCCATTCCAGTTTGCAGAGGAACCGTACGCGTTCTCCACGACCAGCTCACCCATGGTGGCTGCGATGCGATCGTGACCCCGTCCGGCTCCTGCGCCGCCATGTTCCGGCACGCGATCGAACTCCTGGATGGTGAGGACGCGATCGCCGCGAAACGCGTTTCCGAAGCCACGTATGAATTGAGCGACTTCCTCGTGCGCCGACTGGAGCGCGTCGAACTGGGCGCTTCCTGGCCGGGCCGGGTCGCCTGGCACGATGCATGCCACGGGCTTCGAGAGCTGGGACTCAAGAGCGGCCCCCGACGCTTGCTCGAAGCGGTCGACGGGCTGGAACTCGTTGATTCGACGACTTGCGAACGCTGCTGTGGATTCGGCGGCACCTTCAGCGTCAGTCTCCCGGGTGTCTCGGTGGGCATGGCCGATGACAAGATCGACGAGCTGGAGACACTGGGCATCGATGCCGTCGTATCCGGTGACGCCAGTTGTCTCATGCAGCTGGAGGGGCGGCTCGAAGCGCGCGGATCACGGATCCGTGGCGTCCACCTCGCCGAAATCCTCGCTGCCCGAGAAGCCCCGATGAGCGTCAAGTCATGACGCTCTCGAAGTCCGAATCGGACGGCGCCGGATCGATCCACCATCTGGACGCGCATCACTTCGACGATCTCGTGCCTCGAGCACTGGCCAACGTCGAACTTCGCGGCGCGCTTGCCAATGCGACGAACACCATTCGAAATCGACGGGCCACCGCCCTCGAGGGCATCGACGATCTTCAGGAACTGCGAAGCCGGTCCAAAGCGATCAAGACCGAGGCCCTGTCACATCTGGACGAGCATCTCGAGAACTTCGAGCGGCATGCCACTGCCAACGGAATAAAGGTCCACTGGGCGGCCGATGCCGCCTCCGCACGGGCGATCGTTCTCGATCTGGCGCGTGACAACGGCGTTCGGCTCGCGGTGAAGGCGAAATCGATGGTCTCGGAGGAGATCGGGCTCAACGACGCCCTGATCGACGCCGGAATCGCACCGGTCGAGACCGACCTCGGCGAGTGGATCGTGCAACTCGCCGAAGAACCGCCTTCTCACATCCTGGCCCCGGCGATCCACAAGCGGAGACGGGAGATCCGAGATCTGCTTGCTCAAGTGCTGGACCGACCGATGCCCGATGACGCCGCGGGATTGACCGAGGTGGCGAGAAACGAACTTCGCGGCCGTTTCGCTCAAGCCGATCTGGGGATCAGTGGTGCGAACTTCCTGGTCGCGGAGACCGGCTCCTTCCTGCTCATCGAGAACGAGGGGAACATCCGACTCACCACGTCGCTGCCGAAGATCCACATCGCCGTGGCGGGAATCGAGAAGATCGTTCCGCGTCTGCAGGATCTCGGGCCACTGGTTCGAATCATCACCCGAAGTGCGACCGGCCAACCCATCTCCTGCTACCAGACCCTGGTCACCGGGCCGAAGACCAGCCCCGGAGACGACGGCCCGGAGGAGATCCATCTGGTCCTGCTCGACAACGGGAGATCGGAACTTCTGGCCGATGATCTCACCGCCGAAACTCTTCGGTGCATTCGGTGCAGTGCATGCTTGAACATCTGCCCCGTCTATCGACAGATCGGTGGCCACGCCTACGGGAGCGTGTATCCCGGTCCGATCGGAGCGATCTTCACTCCCCAGATCGCCGGGATGCATGCCGCCTCCCAACTTCCGGGCGCCTCCAGCCTCTGCGGCGCGTGCCGAGAAGTCTGCCCGGTGGACATCGATATTCCCGGCGTGCTCCTCCACCTTCGTCATCGCGCCGCAGAAGGCGATCGAAGCACGGGTGATCGTCCTCTCTCCGACGCGAAGACCGCGGAAAAGAACAGGTCGATGCGTCGCGGATTCCGCATCTGGCGATGGGCGATGGCCTCACCACTGCGATTCCGGCTGTTCGGTGCGATCGGCAGACTCTCGGCGAAGGTGGTGGGTGGCGTTCCAGCCCTCGCCAGGCATGCCGGCCCGCTCGCCGGCTGGACCGACGGCCGCGCCGTCCCAAGGCCACCCGCGCGGAGCTTCAGATCCGGCGACGTCGCACGTCGGCTGCGTCTCGAGGAAGAGAGCCGAGATCGATGAGCGATGACCGGTCGACCATCCTCGATTCCATCAGGTCCTCGCTTGCGAAGGCCGCAGTCGTCCGGAACGCGACCGAAGTGCATGGATCCCAACCCGCGATCGGCGCACCCCCGCCGACCGGCGAATCGTCCGTGCCACTGGCCGATGGCGAGGCGCCGACTCCGAACCGAGCCATCGCCGAGTTCCAAGCCGCGTTGGATCGCGTTCAAGGAGTCTGTCATCGCGTCACCAGTGATGCCGGAGCGGCCGACGCGCTGCAGGCGTTGACCGCGGACCTCGGAGTGAGCCGCGTGGTTCGAAGTGATGACCCGCTGGTCATCGACATCCTCGAGCGGGTGATCGGCGGATTCGAACTTATTCCGCCGGACGTTGCGAAATCCGCGATTCTCGAATGCGAACTCGGCGTGTCACGCGCGACCATCGGGGTCGTCGAATATGGAACGATCGTCCTCACTTCCGGCGACGCGGAAGGCCGCCAAGGCCCGCCCACCGAACGACAACGCCTGGTGGCGCTGTTGCCAGAGACGCACGTGGCGATCCTGGCCGCCACGGATCTCGTCGCGACCTGGGACGCGGCCTTGTCCTCGCTCCACTCGGCTTCGGGAGGTCTTCCGCCGACCGCGACATTCGCCACCGGGCCGAGCCGGACCGCGGACATCGAACTCGAACTGGTTCTGGGCGTGCATGGTCCGAAGAACCAGCACGTGATCCTGCTCGAACATCGCTGAGCGGTGCGACGCCGACCCGAGTCAGTCGCCGACCTGCCGGCGCAGGCCATTCAACATGCCCGTGGCGCCCGTCTCGCTGGGGAATCTGCTGAGGAAAGCCTCGAGAACCGCGATGGCCCTTTTCGGCTGACCGGATTTCACGTGAGACTCGGCGAGCAGTCGTACAAGCTTCGAACGGCGATTCGGGCTCGACACGGAGGAGATACGACGAACCAGCGCGACTCTGGCTCGCTCGCAATCATCCCCTTGGTTCCGTTCGATCGACTTCACCGCGAACACCACGTGTTCCTGATGACTGGCCCAGTCATCGATGATGCGTCGCCAGAGGCTGGGCAGCCCATCGTCGAGCCGTCCGAGCATGATCGTGGTGCGGATCCACAAGCCGCGCAGATGGGAATCGTAGAATGTCGAGATCGGATTCTGATCCAGAATCTCCATTCGCTCGATATCGGTCTTCCCTGAAACGGGAAGCAGATCGACCAGCCGATCGAAAATGGAGTCCGGATACAACGCGTGCAAATTCTCGCGAGCAACCTGGAACTCATCCGGACTTCTTTGAATCGAGAGCGACAGGCAGAGACGAAAAAGGGACCGCGGGTTGTCGGCGATCGCGACGAGATCTCTCGCCAGATCCACGAGATCGGAGATCATCATCGAATCGTAGGCGCCTTCCCAGGCCGCTTGAAGTACTTCCTGCCCCACACTCCGAGTGATGGGGCCTCCTTCGCCTCGGACCGCGGCAGCGACGGTCTCGGAAAGATCAGGCGCTCCGATCTCTTTGGTGGACTCGATCTCCCAACTGATCCCGGTATCCGGCGTTTCCATCTCCTCGTCGGCCTCGACCTCGAGGATCGAGTTCGAATCCACATCCGCCGGCCTTGGAAGTCCGAAGAGATCGAAGGTCGTCGCCACCACGGCGAACGAACTGACCATCGGACCTTTCACCCTCATCTCACGCTCCCCGTCGTAGGAAAGCCACTCCACCCCGTTCGCCGAGTAGACCACCATCAGGTGGTCGAGTGACGACACATCCTTGAAACGACGAAGGATGGACGGAAGCGAGTGCAACAACTCCACATCGCCATCGTCCGAGACATCCCTGGCGTGGTCTTCGTCGGACGTTTCGCCGTGGGATCGCTTCGATGCCAAGTCGAGCGAGAGCTGATGGAATCTGGCTCCTTGCCGTTGCGCACTTGCCTCTTCAAGCGCCTCGAAGGACGTCTCCTGCAAGGAGACCTTCCGTAACCTCGCTGCTTCCGCGAGTACGCGTGCATCCACTTCATGAACTCCGTCGACTCCAGACGATCCAAATCGTGATCCGACCACGACCGATTCGATTCCTCGGCTCAGGAGTCGATGCATGAGAAGAGGTCGATTGGTCTCGGTCGTTCGGCGAAATCGAAATCGTTCCCCGAAGGCACTGGGAATCATGGCGTCGCTCGATTCGTCTGCTGGCACCCTCCAGGTCTCAACACCGTGCGCCGTGGGCGATGTTCCGGATAGCAACATCGCGGAGAGCGGAGCGCGAGTCAGCCACCGACGACGACGAATCCTCCGAAATCTCTCCGGTCGATCCTCTCTGAACCTGTCGAAGTGAACGGAGCCCAGATGAAGAAAAAGAAGGCCGACGCGTGTTTCATCCGGTGATACGTCGTCTTCGCTCATTCCGAATCCGACTCCGATCCATTGATTTTCTGACGGCGAAGCGTCTTGTCGACTCCTGCAACCATCGCTTCGACATCCCCCTCGAGATCGAGAAAGCTGGATATTCGAACCGCCTCGGCCATCGGATCTTCGAGAACCGACCCGTAATCGACGAAGATCGCATCGATGTCCGGACGTCGTGCGAGGAGCCGCTCGACCTGGGCGACCTGGGCGTCGAGCGTCGACATCATCCGAGCGTCCGTGAGACTCCCGCCCTTGCGTTCCAGTCGGTCGAGCATCACCCGCTGGCTCTTCACGATCTCGTGCAGATCACGATCCATGAAGATGACGCGATATCGCTCGCCCCGCGGCAGAAAGGGAAGCAGCTGTGCCACGATCTTGACCGCGTGCCCACGGGCATCGGGCATCCACGAGGCGTCGCTGCCGAGTCGAGCGCTCTTCTCGTGCTCGAAATAGCCGCGTGGATTGTCTTCATCCGCCTCGCGATTTCCATCGGAGAAGGCGGGAATGCCGCCATTCGCGAGCATCTGCATCATCATCGAGGTGCCGGAACGCGGCAGACCGCTCACCACCACGATCGGCTTCCGATCGGAGACGGCCTCGGCGGTGCTCTCGAAGTCCAATGCGGCGCGACGGTCGACGCGGGAGGCGCGAATGTCCTCGGCGAGCGCGTCGACGTCGTCGTTCGCGATGGCGGTGTCCCGACTCGCAAGTTCACGGACCTCTTCGAGCGTCTTGCGATGCTGATCGGCCTCCTCCTTCGGACCGACACGGTCGAGCAGACCGATCAGCGCCTCCCGTGCCTCGATCATCCCGGGCGCCTGCCCCACCGCGACGCCGTATGCGATCTTCGCATGATCGTCATCGCCGACGCCCTCGAGCGATCTTCCCAGCATGAAGTGCGCGGTCGGATTCTGGAAAAGCAACTCCGTCGTGGTCAGCGCCTCTTCGATGCCCCGCTCCAAGTCCTCGCGGACGACCGCCACCCGCGCGAGACCGAGTCGGGCACCACTGTTCTCATCGTCGATCTCGAGGGCTCGCGCGAATCGATCCGCCGCGGCGTCGATGTCGCCCATCGAGAACCTGGCTTCTCCGATTCCAAGCTGCAGATCCAGCGATTCCCGGATCTTTTCGCTCTGCTCCATCGCCTCGAGGAACTTCCGGGCCCGATCGTGGTCGTCCGTCATCACCGCCTGCTGCATCGCGAGCCAGTTCAGGGTGGGACCGATCGGCTGGAGAAGGCTCATCACCTTTCGAATCGCGAAGGTCAGTTTCTTCGGCGGCTCCTTCGACTCCGCGTCTTCGCCTTCTGCTTCGTCATTCGCCGCGTCGACCGCAGGCTCGGCCTCTTCGTCGACCGCCATGCTCTCCTCGGCCAATTCGCCAGCCGCGTCGACCTTCGGACGGGGCAGCTTGATGCCGTACTCATCGGCCTCGGGCCGAAGACGTTCGATCTCCTCGAGCGCCCACATGAAGTTGTTCTTCGCGTTCATCGCGAGGCGTTCGATCGCGAGGCCACGCTCTTCGACCCGACCGAGGCCACCGAGACATGCGATCAGGTTGAGCCCGAATCGAGCCTCTCGCGGCCAGTCGCTCCAGATCTCCTCGAGGATCTCGGTCGCCTCCGCGATTCGACCGCCATCCATGTAGGACTGCGCGAGGTTGTACTTGAGCTCCCGCTTGGTCTCCCGGACCGCTACATCGGTGTCCTCGTTGGGTTCCTCGATGTATCCGAGTTCGACCAGCTGCTTCATCGCCTCGGCGCTTTGCACCGAATCGATGCGCGCGCCTTCCGGGTGCATGCCGTCCGGATGCGGACCGTCGATGTCGTCCCAGGACGCCACCGTCTCGATCTCCCGATCGCCCTCGAAGATCGTCACCAGGGGTTTCCCGTCCATGTCCTCACCGACGGGAAGACCGAAGGCGTTCAGCACGGTCGGCGTCAGGTCGAGCACGCTCGCACCGCTGACGGTCTCGCCCTTGCGGATTCCCGGCCCCTTCGCGACGAAGATGCCGTAGGGACGGTGCTCGATCGCGGGTCCGGCCGGTTCGACGGGGATGTGCTCGGGCCGCAGATGATCGGGGTGGAAACCATGGTCGGACAGCAGCATCACGGTGGTCTCATCGCCCGCGAGGTGCAGGAGGGCGCCGAGCATCATGTCGTGGAAGCGGTAGCCGCCTTCGACGACGCCCTTGTAGAGCTCGAAGTCCTCTTCCTTGATGAATGACTGTCGCGGCGGGTGGTACTTCATGAACCCGTGACCGAAGTGGTCGATCCCGTCGTAGTAGACCGCCATGAAGTCCCAGGGTTCGAGCTGCATCAGCGCCGTCGCCGCGCCGTGGATGGTGACGGTGTCGGCGAGGGTCTTCGCGAATCCGGTCAGGCGCTGGTCCTTCTTCTGGTCGATTTCCGCGAACTTCGGAATGAAGGGTCCGACGTGCTCGTGATCGAGTTCAAGCGGGTGAAAGCGGAACTCCTGGAGGTTCTTGGCGAGGCTGGGCGGATGGACGGTGCCCTGCGGCATCTCCCACTGCGACATCTCCCAGCCCGCGGAGTCCGGACGCGGCTTGCCGATCTCGGGGTCGATGTCCGCGTTCTGGATGTTCCGCGCCGTCTGGTAGAAGTTGCTGACCATCACGCCGTCGATGGGTTCGGCCGGGTGCGACGGCCACCAACCGACCACGTTGCACTTCTTGCCGACCTGGTTGAGCATGTTCCAGATCGCCTTGGTCTTTCGATTGGTGTTCGTGATCGGACGGATCGCCTTTCCGTCCGGAGTCGGTTCACTGAAACCATGAATGCCATGCTTGTAGGGTCGCTTTCCCGTGCCGATCGAGGTCCAGAGCGTCGGACTGAGGACCGGGTTGAGCGTGGAGACGTTTCCGTGCACGCCCTCCGCCATCATCTTCTCGAGATTCGGCATCTTCCCTTCGGCGATCATGGGATGGATGACCCGCCAGTCGGCGGCATCCCAGCCAATGACCAGTACCTTCTGGTTGTTGGGGGAGAGTTCCGACGATGGGTTCATGGCAAATGGTCCGGTTTCTCTGGCGTTGTGATGATCGAATGCAAAATCAACCATACACAGGGTAACTGCCCCCACCACGGATCAGAAGATCGAGTTGACGATTCACCAGCATGCAGACAAGTGAGGAAGGTCCGATACCAGACCATCTGGCCACCGGTTAGGCTCGCACATATGAAGATCGTTCACTACCGCATTATCGACGGGTCACGGGTCCATTTCGGCGCCATCGCGGAAGACGGCGCCGTGATCGACGGCACCGATCTTCTCGACCCCCCCGATCAAGATCGATTCGACCTCGGAGTTCGAAGTCGATTCGACTTGTCTCGCTCCGTCATCGCCAGGATGCGAGATCGCTTGAACACTTCGGGCGTCGTTCGGATTCCGATCGCGGATTGCCGACTGATGGCACCGGTACCCGCGCCCGGCAAGGTGATCTGCATCGGACTCAACTATGCCGACCATGCTGCAGAAAGCGGCATGGATCCTCCGGCATCGCCCCTCTCCTTCTCGAAGTTCAGCTCCAATGTCGTCGGTCCCGGAGATCCGGTACCGATGCCCCTCGGAATCTCGGAGACCGACTACGAAGCCGAACTCGCCGTGGTGATCGGCCGCCGGGCCTGGCGAGTCGCGGAATCGGAGGCGATGGATCACGTTCTCGGATACGCGTGCGCCAACGATCTCAGCGCCCGTGCATTCCAATTCGCCGACGGGCAGTGGCAGCGAGGGAAGAGTTGCGAGGGTTTCTGTCCGCTCGGTCCGTACATCGTGACGGCCGATGAAATCCCCGATCCCCATCAACTCCGAATCCAACTCCGACTCAACGGGGAACTGGTGCAGGACTCGTCGACCAGCCAGTTGATCTTCCGGATCCCCGCGCTGATCGCCCACCTCTCGTCCTTCGTGGCTCTCGAACCCGGCGATCTCGTGCTCACTGGAACGCCCCCCGGCGTGGGATTTGCCAGAACACCGCCGATTCACCTGAAATCGGGTGATCGAATGGAAGTCGAAGTCGATGGTCTCGGCGTCCTTGAGAACACCATGAGCTGAACGAGCCGACCCCGCGGCTTGCGAACCGCTCAGTTCTCGATGACCTTCTCGCTCGCCTTCATGGTGACTGGGATGGTCATCTCCTCGCCGTCGCGGATGATCACCATTTCGACCACGTCGCCGGGTTGATGCTCACGGAGGCGAGTGACCATGTCCATGACGTCGATCAGATCCTCGCCCCCCCAGGCGATGATCACGTCGCCCTTTCGAAGCCCCGCAGCACTCGCACTGGTGTTCTCGCTCACACCTTCGATCTTCACCCCCGGCTCGTCGCCCGCGCCCATTCCCGGGCGAACTCCGAGACGGACGGGCGCATATCCCCGATCGTTCGGATCAGGTCTCCCCGCCGCCTCGTTCTTCGGCTCCGCGACGACCCGAGTCGGACGTCCGCCCCCGAAGACCAGACGTTCGGGGTCGGTCGCGAAGTGGTCCGCAACCTCCACGAGGAGGTCGATGGCCTTCGCGGCTCCGGCCGGGTTCACCGTCCATCCATAGTCGCCGGGCTGGTGATAGACGTCGTGCGTCCCGGTGAAGAAGAAGAGCACCGGAATTCCCGCGCCGTAGAAACTCGCATGGTCACTCGGCCCACGGCCGTTCGGATCGGCGTGCACGGTGAGACCGCTCTCCTCGAGCATGGGTCGAACCTCTTCGAGCATGCCTTCTGCGCTCCCGGTACCTCCGATGGCGATCGTGTCGCTTCGCATCCGACCGATCATGTCCAGGTTCAACATCGCGTTGATGGAACCCGCGGGAAGCGTCGGATGCTCGACGTAGTAGCGAGACCCGTTGAGACCGGTTTCTTCTCCCGTGAATGCGAGGAAGAGAATCGAACGCAGATCCGCGCCTTCTTCCGCGTTTTCATATCGCTCTGAAAGAAGTCCCGCCGCGACGATCACCCCGCTGGTCCCGCTGGCATTGTCATCCGCCCCGGGGTGAAGCCGGCCTCGATTGTTGGGCATCGCACCGAAGGTTCCCAGCCCGACGTGGTCGTAGTGACCCCCGATGATCACCCACTCGTCGGCGAGGTCGCCGCTTCCACGCAGCACGCCACCGATGTTCGAGGTGCGGTTCATTCCCCCGTCGATCGCCGTCGCCAGTCGGACTTCGTCGTCGCCATCAAAGATGATGCCGCCATGTCCCCCCTCGTCGGCGATACGGCGGAGCGCCGCGAGGTCTCTTCCGTCCGAGTCCGACGCCGCGATGATTCGATTCGCGATTTCGGGCGTCACCTGGACCACCGGAACATCAAGACTGGTTCCGGATCGGCTTGCTGCGACGTCCTGCAAGCCGTCCTTCGCGAAGACGGCGCCAGGAGGGTTCACGAGAATGATGCCCGCGGCCCCACGATCCACCGCCGCCTTCATCTTGGGCGGAATCGCGGCGTGACGGCTGAAGCGACGGTTCGTGAATCGACTTCGACCTTCCTCGTCCAGAGGCTCATAGCGAAGAATGATCACGATTCGTCCGGAGAGGTCCGCGCCGGGCTCCTCCCCGGCTGGAAAACTCGAGTATCCGTCCGGCCCTTCTTCGATCGCGTAGCCGAGAAACGCGAGTGGCGCCGAGACATCCGCGGTGCCGGAGTTGCCGAGCACCGTGAAGTCTCTTCCCACCTCGGCGGTCTGCTCGCCGAGATCGGCTCTTCGATACTGCATCAGCGCCCGTTCGATGGAGGGCCGTCCGCCCGGCAGCTCGAGGAACTGGCGATAGCTCGACCAGGTCTCCGACTCGTCTCCATCTTCGGGAAACGCCGGTTCCAACCCCAGGCGCTCGAACCAGAACTGCACGTAATCCGCCGCTCGCTCGATTCCCGCACTCCCCGGCGCCCTGCCCTCGAAGTAGGGACCGGAAAGCGTCATGACATGTTGATACCACTCGCGGGCCACCGGACCGAGATCCTCGAACAACCGGCCAAGATCCGCGGTCTCCGCATCGACGACGACGAAGTCGTTCTCCGGCTGGAAACCGTAGGGGTTGATCGTTCCTTCGATGATCGTGCCGGACGCACGGTCCTGCGCCGCGGCGTTCGGACTGAAGCCGAGCACGATGATCAGGACGGTCGAAGTGACGATGAACGAAGAAACCTGGCGAATGCGCATGGACGGGACCTTTGGCGACGAGGGCGAAGCGAAGAGGTGGTGAAGCAGGATCGACCGGAGAGAAGCCTGCGGTCATCATAGGTTCCGCGAGAACGAAAATCCGCTCGCCGGCAAGCCACCGGAAGAGATCAAGGCTGCAGGGGCAGAAGAACCCCTCCGAACGTGGCGAAGGTGATTCGACGGCCGGAATCGACCTCGATCAGATCGAAGAGACCTCCCGGTCGACGGCGATACCGAGGCGGCGGCGAATCGATCGGGGCGCCGGAATCAAGGATCTCCGCCGCTTCGACCCCGCCGGGCAGTCGACCGCCCCGGACACCGGCGTGCGCCGTGATCCTCCGAGCATGTGGAACGAGACTCTGAATGAGCGCCATATCCTCGTCATCGAGTTGCATGCCACGTCGCCGCGAATCGAGCGCTCGCTCGAAACCGACGAGCATCCGGCCGTCGGCGGCGTACATGTAGATGCCGCCTCTCTCGGGATCGACCGGCGTGATCGCCGATCCTTCAGACGGGTCGAGGGGTGGCCCGATTCGCCAACGCAAGAGGCAACCCGGCGGACGCGACAGCGTCTCGATCGCCAAGGGGCCGGGCGGCTTTCCGCCGTGCCGTCGCAAGGAGTCCGGGATGCGCTCGAGAATCTCCGCGAGCGCCGAATCCGGTGGGGTCAGAGGATCTGCAGGGTCGACGCCACGAGCGATCCGGGCGGCCATCGCCGAGCCGAGTCGTCCACCCGCATGGATGATCCCGGGGGGTGGGCGATCGGTCACCATGGCATTCAGGAAACCGGCCAGACCTCCGATCCAGCCCGCCAGCACGAGCAGAGAGAGCACCGTGCCCGCGATCGACCAGGCGGGCCTCGGAGATCGGATTCCCGGCAATCCCAGCCCGATTCCCGCGATCGCGGAGAGCCCGACCGTGGGAATACCCAGAAGCCCCATCACCACCGCGGCCCGCCCTCGGCGGACTTCAAGCGGTTCCGGCATCGTGTTTCCGGGGAGGTTCCCGGAACCTGATCCGGATACCGGATCCGCCTCTTCCGGAGACTCTGGTTCGGACGGCGTGTCGATACGCGAATTCGCCATGCGGACCATCTATACTCGACGGATTCGATCAGTGTCGACCCCCCCCTCGATTCCCGCTCTGGAACGATCCTCCTGCCATGGCCAACTCCACGCGAACGTCAGACTCCCCCACTTCGACCCATCCACTGAACCCGACCGACGACTTCCCCCGTCGCCACCTCGGGCCGGATGCGAACGAGGCCGCTGGAATGCTTGCGGAACTCGGTCTCGATTCGATCGATTCCTTGATCTCCGAGGCGATCCCCGCCGCGATCCGGGATGGGCGACCGCTCTCCCTTCGCGATGATGTTCTCTACACCACCAACACCAGACGAATCCCGGGAGAGCAGGAAGCGTTGTCGTGCATTCGCGATCTTGCGGAGCAGAATGAAATCTGGCGCAGTTACATCGGCATGGGATACCACGGAACCATCACGCCATCCGTGATCCTGCGGACGGTGCTGGAGAACCCGTGCTGGTACACCCAGTACACGCCGTACCAGGCGGAGATCGCGCAGGGCCGACTTCAAGCACTGTTGAACTTCCAGACGATGATCGCGGATCTCACCGCGATGCCGCTCGCGAACGCCTCGTTGCTCGACGAAGCGACCGCCGCCGCGGAAGCGATGTCGATGTGCGCCACGCAGACCAACCGACGCGCGTTCTTCGTCGCCGACGACTGCCATCCCCAGACCATCGGAGTGATCGAGACCCGTGCGAAGGGGCTCGGTATCGAGGTGCTCGTCGGGAATCTCGCGGGCATCGACTTCGAGAGCCGGGAGTTCGCCGGCGTCCTCGTGCAGTACCCCGCCACCGACGGGCGGATCGGCGATCACGGTGATCTGGCCGAACGCACCCATGCGGCTGGCGCCATGCTCGTGGTGGCGGCCGACCCACTCGCGCTCACCCTCCTCAAGCCACCCGGTGAATGGGGTGCTGACATCGTCATCGGGTCCACCCAGCGATTCGGCGTGCCGATGGGCCTCGGAGGTCCTCATGCGGCGTACATGGCCGTGCAGGAGAAACTGGTCCGCCGCATGCCCGGTCGCCTCATCGGTGTAAGCCGGGACGTCCACGGCAAACCGGCCCTTCGCATGGCGATTCAGACCCGCGAACAGCACATCCGGCGCGATCGGGCCACCAGCAACATCTGCACCGCACAGGTCCTGCTCGCGATCATCGCCGGTTTCTTCGGCGTCTACCACGGACCCGAAGGTCTTCGCAACATCGCCGATCGAATTCGCGGACTCTCCTGCACGCTCGCGGAAGGACTCCGGCGACTCGGTCACGTGATCCACGAAGGTCCCTTCTTCGACACCATCCGCGTCCGACCCAAGGGTGGCGTGGAGACCGTTCTGGAGAAGCTCGCGAAGTCGAAGATCAACGTCCGGAACTTCGGAGACGGATCTCTGGGGATCAGCCTCGACCAGACCGTGCTGGCGACCGACCTCCAGTCGATCTGGGCATGCTTCGGTTCGACGGAATTCGAATTCGACGCGGTGTACTCCGAAGTCGACCCCGAGTATCCCGCCACGATCAAGCGTGAATCGAAGTTCATGACCCACCCGGTGTTCCATGAGCATCGCACCGAAACCACGTTGCTGCGTTACATCACCGAACTTCAGTCACGGGACCTCTCTCTCGCCCATTCGATGATTCCCCTCGGCTCGTGCACGATGAAACTCAATGCATCGAGCGAGATGCTTCCGGTCACCTGGCCCGAATTCGGAGCGATCCATCCCTTCGCACCCGAGTCCCAATGGCCGGGATACACGGCCCTGTTCAAGTCGCTCGAGTCATGGCTGGCGGAGATCACCGGCTTCGATGGCATCAGCCTCCAGCCGAACGCCGGCAGCCAGGGCGAATACGCGGGACTGATGTCCATCAAGGCGTACCACGAACACCGTGGTGATCGAAACCGGGACGTCTGCATCATTCCCCTCTCGGCCCACGGCACGAATCCCGCCAGCGCCGTGGTCGCGGGCATGACCGTGGTCCCCGTGAAGTGCACGGATTCCGGGGACATCGATCTCGACGACCTTCGAGAACGAATCGACGCCCATCGGGACCGGCTGGCCGCGATCATGATCACCTATCCCTCCACGCACGGCGTGTTCGAGACCGAAGTCCGAACGATGTGCGATCTGGTGCACGAAGCGGGCGGCATGGTCTACATGGACGGCGCCAACATGAACGCGATGGTCGGCCTCGTCCGACCCGCCGATCTCGGCGCCGACGTGTGTCACCTCAACCTTCACAAGACCTTCTGCATTCCCCACGGCGGAGGCGGCCCGGGCATGGGCCCGATCGGGGTGACCAGCGTCCTGCAACCGTTCCTTCCGAGCCATCCCGTGGTCAGGCCGATCGACGCCGGCGAGCACGCGATGGGACCGGTGTCGGCGGCACCCTACGGATCGCCGAGCATCCTCCCGATCTCCTGGATGTACATCGCGATGATGGGCGGCGAGGGTCTGACCCGCGCGACCGAGATCGCGATCCTCAACGCCAACTACATGGCGTCCCGACTCGCGGGCCACTACGAGATCCTCTACACCAACGAGAATGGACGATGCGCGCACGAGTTCATCATCGACTGCCGCCAGTTCGACAAGTCCGCCGGTATCAAGATCGACGACGTCGCCAAGCGACTCATGGACTACGGGTTCCACGGGCCGACCATGAGCTGGCCGGTCCCCGGAACCCTCATGGTGGAACCGACCGAAAGCGAGACTCGCGCCGAGCTCGACCGGTTCTGCGACGCGATGATCTCGATTCGAGCCGAGATCAAGGCGATCGAAGACGGCACCGCGGACCGGGAGAACAACGTGCTCCGCAATGCGCCCCACTGCCTGCATGCGGTCACCGGTGATGCCTGGGATCACCCCTATCCCCGCGAACAGGCGGCGTATCCGGCAGCATGGTTGAAGGAGCGGAAGTTCTGGCCGAGCGTCGGGCGAATCGACAACCCCTACGGCGACCGGAATCTGGCCTGTTCCTGCGAAGGAATGGAGTCCTACGCGGAGGGTTGAGGTCGGCGAGCGTTTCGGACGCCGTCCTCCCGCGACCGACTCAGGCCAGGCCGAGCCAGCCGGACAACGATGCCGCCGTGCCGAGGAAGATCAGGAAACTCAGCGAGTCGGTCACCATGGTCAGGAAGATGGTGCTCGCGGTCGCCGGATCCGCGCCCAACCGTCGCATCAGCATCGGAAGCGCCGTGCCGGTGAAAGTACCGATGGTGAGCGAGCAGGTCATCGAGATCGCGATCACGATTCCGAGCTTCCAGGTGCCGCTCCCCGAGATGATCGAAATGCTCCCGATCAGCGTGCCCACCAGAATTCCTGCGATGAGCCCGTTGATCGCCCCGACCATCGACTCACGAAGCAGAAGACGACTCGCGACCTTGCTGTTCACCTGATCGAGCACGATGCCTCGGAGAGTGACCGCGAGCGACTGCTGTCCGGCGTTTCCGGATTGATTCGCGATCACCGGCATCAACACCGCGAGGATCGCGATCTCCGCGATCAGACCCTCGAACTGGAAGACCACGATCGCGCCGATCGAACTGGTGATCAGATTGACGACGAGCCAGGGAATCCGACTTCGGAGCTTCTCGCCGGTCGACGAAAAGACCATCTCCTCCCGACCCGCCCCAACCATCATCTGCGCATCTTCAGTACCTTCGGCGAGGATCGACCCGAGGACGTCATCCACGGTGACCGCCCCGAGCAAGCGACCCTCTCCATCCACCACGGGAAGCACCAGATAGTCGTATTTCTCGAACTCGATCGCGACCGTCTCACGATCGAGTTCCGGAGGAATGGCCGCGATCTCGCGATCACAGACATCGCTGATCCGCTCGTCGGGTCCGGCGATCACCAGCCGGCGGTATCCGAGCATGCCGGTCAACCGGCCTTCGGCATCGACCACGAAGATCGAGTGCATCTCCTCGCTCGCCTCCGCCACTCGAATCGCCTGCACCGCCTCGATGACCGTCATCTCCTCGCGGATCCTGAGGACGTCCGGCGTCATCAGTCCACCGGCGGTGTCCTCCTCGTAGGCCAGCAGCCGCTGCATCGCGAGTCGACCGGCCCCCGACATCCGAGGGAGAATCGCATCGGTGATCTCATCCGGCGCCAGCTGAAGGAGGTCCGCCGCATCATCCGACGCCATCGTTTCGAGGAGCGCCGCCGCGTAGGCGGAGTCCTCTTCGACGAGATCTTCGAGCACACTGACCGCAAGCGGCCCGACCATGTGCGAAAGCGCTTCGGCCGCATTGGCGACTTCCATCTCCTCCAGCACGTCCGCAGCGTCACCTTCGTCGAGCGCCTCGAGCGTATCCGCCGCATCCGCGGGATCCTGCGCCTCGACCGCGGAGGCGAGAATCGGCAGATCGATCGTGTGCTGAAGCAGTCGAGCGACGCGATGGTCTTCGGCGCTGGCTTCCGCCGGGTTCTCGATGACCGTCGATGGAGGCGTGGGTCTTGGCTCCCCGCCGACGTCTTCCGAGCGGGGTCGATCCTCGGGCTCGGATTCTCGTTCGGGAGTCATGGCTCGAGTGTATCTGCGACATCCGGTCCTTACCTCGGCCGTCGGGGTTGCGGAAGGCGTCCACAACCGCGACCCTCCCTTTCATGACCATCGAGGCCATCCGGCATTCCGACGATCCGAGGCTGGAGGACTTTCGCGACCTTCAAGGCCGCGATCAGCGAGGCATCGATGCGCGACCGGGAGTCTTCATCGGGGAACAGCCTCTGGTGGTGGAAGCGATGCTCGAGTCTCCCGAGAGAATACGAAGGATTCTGGTCTCCGAAGGCAAGCGACCGTGGCTCGAACAGACGCTCGCGGCGCATGGCGATCCCGAGATCGAGGCGTTGGTCGCACCAAAGGAGATTCTCGAGTCCATCGTCGGATTCCAGATCCACCGAGGCGTCCTCGCCAGCGGTGATCGAACGGGCGTCGATGATCGCTCCATCGACGAGATCATCCATGAATCGGACCGGCCGTCGACGATCCTGGTCTGCGAGTCGATTCGCAACATCGACAACATCGGCATGCTCTTTCGCGTCGCCGCCGCGTTCGGCGTGGACGGCGTGATTCTGAGCCCGGACTGCCACGACCCGCTCTACCGGAAGTCATTGCGGGTCTCGATCGGTCATGCATTGCGGGTTCCCTTCGCCCGCAGCACGAGCTGGGCCGAGGATCTCGACCGACTTGGAACGATGCATGGGTTCCACCGGATCGGCGCCAGTATCGAAGGGCGAACCGAGGTCGATCTCGCCAACCCGTCCGACCGCATCGCGCTGGTGATGGGAAGCGAGTTCGAAGGCCTGAGCGACGTCGCGTCGCGGAACTGCGACTCGCTGGTCCGAATCGCCATGGCTCCGGGCGTCGATTCGCTCAACGTGGCGGTGGCGGCCGCAGTCCTTCTCGATCGCCATTCCACCGGCGACAGAGGCTGAAAAACGCCTTTTCGACACGGTCCGAATACTTCGCAAATTGAAGAACGAAGTCGATCGACGCCGAACCCGCCTCTGCGGCGAGGCGTAAGCTCCATGCGTCGTCCCATCCTAGAGGAAAAGGGGATGCCGGGACGACGCCACCGATCACCGCGAGGTTTTCGGCTGAAGCCGATCACGGCGAGCGCCATCGTGGCGCCCGCACTCGCGTCAACCCAGCCTCCGTTGAAAGGAGTCAAGAGTCATGAGAGATTCCACCCGGAACGGTCAGGCGAACCGCACCCCTCGAGGACGTCGCATGATGGTCCTCGCCGCCCTCGCAGGACTTGCGGCATCGCCGACGCTCTTCGCGGCCGATACCGTCACTTTCACCAACAACGACACACGATCGAGCGTCGGTGTCGGCGACGCGATGATTCTGTCGAATGCATTTCGTTCCGTCGCGGAGACTCTTCGTCCCAGCGTGGTCCAGATCATCTCGATCGATCATCCTCCTTTCGCCGGTGGCGAAGGACGAGGCGGCCGCCCCGATCGAAATCGAATTCCGGAACAGTTCCGTGATCTCTTCCCCGACCTGCCGCAGGCCGGGCCGGATCCGAATCGGAGACAACCCGATCGCATGGGGCAGGGAACCGGGGTCATCGCCACGGCAGATGGCCTGGTGATCACCAACAACCACGTGATCGCCGGTGCCGATGAGGTGAAGATCCTCCTCCACGATGGTCGCGAGACCACCGCCCAGGTGATCGGTGCCGACCCCGCGACCGATCTCGCGGTGCTGCGAATCGATGCGTCGGATCTCGTCGCCGCGAAATTCGGTGACAGCGACGAGTCACAGGTCGGCGACTGGGTCATCGCTCTGGGAAGTCCCTTCGGACTGAGCCAGACGGTGACCGCCGGCATCGTCAGCGCACTCGGCCGAGAAGGGGTGGGGCTCGCCACGTTCGAGAACTACATCCAGACCGATGCGGCGATCAATCCTGGAAACTCCGGAGGTCCGCTCTCGAACATCCACGGCGAAGTGATCGGAATCAACACCGCGATCTCCAGCGCGACCGGTGGCAACGACGGCATCGGTTTCGCGATCCCCAGCCGGATGGTTCAGCGGATCGTGAACGATCTGGCGACCGACGGCACCGTGGAACGAGGCTGGCTCGGCGTCAACATCCAACCATTGGACGAAGACCTCGCGGCGAGCTTCGGTCACGACGCCAGATCCGGCGTGCTCGTGGCCGGCGTGCTCGCCGGAACCCCGGCGGCGAATGCCGGACTGGAACCCGGTGACATCGTCTTGAACATCAACGGCCAACGAACCGACACCCCGGCGGGACTCGCCCGTCGAATCGCGGACTTCGCGCCGGAAACCTCGGTCTCTCTGGAACTCCTCCGCGACGGAAAGCGGCTGTCGCGAACCGCGGTGCTCGGCACCCGTCCCGGATCCGAACCGGCGACCGAACTCGAGGAAGCCCCCGAGCCGAAGATGCCGAAGCTCGGACTCGAACTCGAGCCGCTGGACGAGACGACGCGACTCGAAGCGGGACTGAACTCGGAAACCGGTCTCTTCGTGAAGGGTGTCCTCGCTGACGGACCAGCCGCTGCGGCGGGCATCGAGCCGGGAGACGCGATCCTTCGGATCAACGGGCTTCGACCGACCAGCGTCGAGTCGTTCGAGGGTGCCTGCGAGGACATCGAACCTGATCAGAGGATTCGGCTCCTGGTGGAGCGGAGAGGCATGACTCGCTTCATCCTCGTCGAGGCGGGGAACTGAAGACAGGTCCGAATATCAACCAATTCGATCCGACCTCTCGCACCATGGTGGTGCGGGACTCCGGGACCACGGTGGGCGCCCCTCCGCCGTGGTCCCCCTTTTTCATGCAGAATTCCGGTGCTCCGAATTCGGAACCAGCCCCGTCGAGACGGGTCCGATCTATGCTGTCCCGCTCTACCCGTTCCGTTGGCCTCGGCGTTCGATCGAGCCGATTGACACCAGGTCCCAATGTCTTCCACCCACTCCATCGCCCACGAGATTCGCAACGACTTCGGCGTGCCGTTCACCCACCGGCTGCTGTTCGATCGTGACGTGCTCGATCCGGCCAACCCGCTCGTCGATGCGGTGTTCGAACGCGAGCACGACGACGCCCCGCCAGCGGGGATGATCGTGGTGATCGATCAAGGACTCGCCGACGCTCGACCGGGAATTCAAGAGGCGATTTCAAAGCGATTTTTCGGATCCGCGCTGCCCGAACTCCGGGAGATCATCCTGATTCCGGGTGGCGAGGCGAGCAAGAACGACCCTGCGATCATCGACCGGATCCTCGAATCGATCGAACGCCATCGAATCGACCGCCGGTCATATGTCTCGATCTTCGGCGGAGGCGCCGTCCTCGACGCAGCGGGTTTCGCGGCCAGCACGGCGCATCGCGGAGTCCGCATCGTCCGCTTCGCGAGCACCGTCCTGTCGCAACTCGACGCCGCGATCGGCGTGAAGAACGGCGTGAACCGTTTCGAGAAGAAGAACTTCATCGGGTCCTTCGATGTTCCCGTCGCCGTGATCTGTGACGAAGCGATGCTCGATTCCCTCGACCAACGGACCTGGCGAGAAGGTTTCAGCGAAGCGGTCAAGATCGCCTGCCTTCAAGACGCTTCCTTCTTCGGCTCCATCGCGGACAGCGCCGATCTCATTCGCGAAGGCGATCTGGATGCGGCCCGACCGATCATTCGGCGCTGCGCGAAGATGCACCTCGAACACATCGCCAATGGCGGAGATCCCTTCGAACGACTCGAAGCTCGACCGCTCGACTTCGGCCACTGGTCGGCGCATCGACTCGAATCGATGAGCGGTTTCGATCTGAACCACGGCGAAGCGGTGGCCATCGGAATCTGCCTCGACTCCACCTATTCGCATCTGATCGGTCGCCTGGACAAGGCGGCATTCGAGCGGATCATCGACGTCATGACGCGACTCGGGCTGCCGATCACCCATCCGCTGCTCTCCGATGACCGACTGATCGCGGGGCTCGAGGAGTTCCGCGAGCATCTCGGTGGACGTCTGACCATCACGCTCCTCGAGGAGATCGGACGAGGCGTGGATGTGCACGAGATGGACCTCGACCGAGTCCGCGATGCGATCTCGGTCCTCGACTCGATCGCCGGCTGACCACCCTTGGTGTTCCGGACTGCTTCCCTCCCATTCCCGACCGTCGATCAAGGCGAGGGCGGTAGACTCTTGGCCATGCCGAGCAGCCCTCCCCCACTCCCTCTCTCCCGAGCCGCCGTCGTGGATCGGTACTTCCTCGAGCACCGAGCGAAGGTCCTCGACCTCGCGGCGTTCCTCGATCGAGTCGACCGCGCCAAAGCCGACGCGGCGGATTCCGACGGTGACTTCCGCCTCGACAGCCTCCGTGGTGCGATCGCACTGCTGCTCGACGGCGAATCGGATCGAGCGAAGCGGGTGCTCGATCTCATGAGCGACCCGAGCACCGAGCCCATCGACGCGGCCCCGATGAAGGGCGCCACGGGCGCGTGGGACGGGTTCAAGACCGAAGCCACACGAGACGGGGAGACCGGCTGATGTACATCGATCCCCACGTCCACATGGTGAGTCGGACCACCGACGACTATCAACGCATGGCCCTCGCAGGTTGTGTCGCGATCACCGAGCCCGCTTTCTGGGCCGGGTACGACCGTTCCAGCCCGAAGGGCTTTCACGACTACTTCTCGGTACTCACGGATACCGAGCCGAAACGAGCGGCGCAATACGGAATCGCTCACCACACCTGGCTCTGCATCAATCCCAAGGAAGCGGAGGATCCGGTCTTCGCCCGCGAAGTCATCGACATCATCCCGGAGTTCCTGGAGTGCGAAAGCGTGCTCGGAATCGGTGAGATCGGCCTGAACAAGAACAGTCGCAACGAACTCGAGATCCTCGAAGCCCATCTCCAGCTGGCCGCCGATCATGACCAGATGGTTCTGGTCCACACGCCGCACCTGGAAGACAAGCGCAAGGGAACGCGTCTCATCATGGACGCCATCAAGAATCACGGCGTGCTGGATCCGAACCGGGTTCTGATCGACCACGTCGAGGAGCACACCGTCCGAGACGTGCTCGACCGCGGCTACTGGGCCGGCATGACTCTTTATCCCGACACCAAATGCACGCCGCAGCGAGCCGCCGACATCTTCGAAATGCACGGGACCGATCGACTGTGGATCAACTCCGCCGGGGACTGGGGCCCCAGCGACCCGCTCGCGGTACCGAAGTGCCGGGACGAAATGCGTCGTCGCGGCCATCTTGAAGCGACCATCCGGAAGGTCTCTTTCGACAATCCCCTCGAGTTCCTCTCCCAGACGGGCAGGTTCCGAACCGACGTTCAACCGACTCGTTGAATTCACGGTCATGCTGACCTACTGCACCAATGTCCACGCGGGCCGAACACTCGCGGAAACCGAAGCGAACCTCGATCGCTTTGCGCCGCGAGTTCGTGAACTGACCGCCCTCGAGACCGAACCGGATGCTCCGATCGGACTCGGGCTCTGGCTCTCGGCATCCTCCGCCAGAGAACTCCGAGCCGATGGCGACGTTGCCGGCCTCCGCGACCGCCTCCTGGCCAAAGGCCTGCAGGTCGTCACCTTCAACGGTTTTCCCTACGGTGACTTTCATGCCGATGTCGTCAAGCACGCGGTCTACGAGCCGCACTGGGCCGACCCGAAGCGCCTCGAATACACCATCGATCTCGCGAATCTCCTGGTCGATCTTCTGCCGGACGGCACGACCGAAGCCTCCATTTCGACGCTTCCCATCGGCTGGCGGACGTCGTTCACCAACGAGGGCTGCGGCTGCTCCGTCGGCATGGCCGCCGCTCAACTCGTCGAGGCCGCGAAGGCGCTGCGGGCGATCGAGGATCGAACCGGTATCTGCATCCATCTCGACCTCGAACCCGAGCCCGGGTGCGTGCTCGACGTGAGCCGGGATGTCGTCGACCTCTTCGAGCAGGCCTTTCGTCCCAGTGACGACATCGATCACCGCCGCTATCTCCGGGTCTGCCATGACGTGTGCCATGCGGCGGTCATGTTCGAACCGCAGACCGCGGCCTTGCGGACCTATCGAGCGCATGAAATCGGCGTGGGAAAAATCCAGATCTCCTCCGCGATCGAGGTTGATTTCGACGCGATCGACGACGAAGAGGAGCGGGCACGAACCCTCGACGCGTATCGCGGATTCGTCGAACCCAGGTACCTCCACCAGACGATGATCCGAACCGGCGACGAGCCGCACTTCGACGCCGAGTTCTTCGAGGACCTGCCGATCGCTCTCAAGAATCGGGCCGAGCATCAAGTCCCGCACGGCCTCTGGCGTACCCACTTCCACGTGCCGATCTTCACCCAGGGCATGAACGGGTGGTCGAGCACTCAAACCGAAATCGAACGTTGCCTGGCGGCATTTCCGAAGGATCTTCCGCTTCCGCGACTCGAGGTCGAGACGTACGCGTGGGACGTCCTTCCGAACTGCCTCTATGCCGGCGACGAAGGCCTGGCTGCCGGTATCGCCGAGGAACTTCGATGGCTGCGCGGAACGATCGACTCCATTCGCGATGGAAGCTCCGCATGAGGGCCTGGCTCGAGATCCTCCGCATCTCGAATTTGCCCACGGTCTGGACGAACGTTCTCGTCGGCGTCGTGCTCTCGATCGCGGTCGCTCGACCATCGAATTCGAGTCCCGTTGCCGTGCTCATCGCGATCGTCGCCGGCTCGTGTCTCTATCTCGCCGGTATGGTCTTCAACGACGTCTTCGACGTCGAGATCGACCGACGAGAGCGACCTGGACGGCCGATTCCCTCGGGAAGAATCGGCCGTGGTGCCGCGACCACGATCGGGGCCGTCCTGCTCGCGATCGGCGTCGGCCTGCCGTGGTTCCACGGCGTCATCGCCGGCGGCGTGGCCACGGGCATCGGCGTGATGCTGCTCGCCTACGACGCAATCCACGCTCGTACGGCGTGGAGCGTCCTCCTGATGGGCGGGTGTCGGGCGGGCCTCTACGTCCTCGGCATGGTGTGCCTCAACGATCCCAGCGGCTCCCCCGCCGACGACGGACTGCTGCTTGCGGTGATCATCGGCGGCGTCGCCGCGATCCACGTCGCCGCGTTCAGCATGGTGGCCCGCGACGAGGTGACGGCGGCGTCGCGGTGGAAATGCCCGCGGTGCGGATATCCGATCGCCGAGGATTGCGACATCTGCACGGAGTGCGGAACCGCCTGCGACGCCGACAGCATCGTGGCGATCACCACCGAACGGCTCGGGAAGCGAAGGGGTTGGTACGGAACCGCGACCCTGATGCTTCTCGCGCCCTTCGTCTTGTTGCTCATCCTCACCGCGATGCTGGGACCGCCGCGATCCGGAGGCCTGTTCCTGCCGACACTCGTCCTCGCGCTCCTCGGCATCGGTACGTATCTCGTGAATTCGACTCGCCACCTCGCCCGCAATCCGGAGGCGGTCGGTCGATTCGTACTGAGATCCATCGCGGTGCTCACCCTCTTCGATGCCGGCGTCATGGCGTTCTTCTGGGTGGCGAGCCCGGGCGTGAACGGGCGTAACTTCGCGGGCCTCGGGGTCCTCGCCGCCATCGCGTGCTTCTTCCTCGTCCGATGGTCCCACCGGCGGATCGCGGGGACCTGAGGGAACCGGATCCGGAACCGGATCCGTATGATCGTCCGCATGGGCCCACGGTTCGATCCCAGTCCGGTCGCAAGCCTTCCCGTCACCTGGGCGAACGTGCTCACCGGCGTCCTGCTCGCGTCGGGGATCCAGGGTGTCGTCGACTGGACCGCGACGCTGCTGGTGCTGTCGGCCGCGACCCTTCTCCATCTCGGCGACGTCCGGGCACCCCGGACCGGGGCCGACGACGCGTCCTTCGTCTCCGGCCGCGGCCTTCTGCTGAGCGTCGCGGCCGCCGCGATCGCGTGGATGATCCGTCCCGAGTGCGGCGTCGTCGCGACGATCTTCGCGATCATCATGGTCTTCGACGATCTGCGAGGTCGCCGCGGCCTTGCCGGCATCCTCGCCTTCGCGACCCGGCGGACCACGATCTACGCCCTCGGCTTCGCGGCGGCGATTCCGCAGCCCGTCGACGCGCTCCTCGGTGGCGGTGGCGCCGAGTTCCTCATCGCCTGTCTTCTCCTCACGGTTGTTTACATCCACCTCGTCGGCGCCGGCTTCGTGGCATGGGGCCGTTTCGATCCGACCTCGCCGACCTGTCCCGAATGCCGGCACCAGGTGCTCGAAGACCAGTCGACCTGCCCCGAATGCGGTTCGCCGTGTGGAGTGGAGTTCCGGGCGGAACTTGTCCGAGTGACGCAGGGCCGCTATCGAGGCATGCCGCATCGAGTCGCCTACGTGCTCCTCATTCCCTTCCTCGGCTGCAGCGGCCTTTCAGGATGCCTGACCGCCACACCGCCCGCCGGTCTCGATGTCGGCCAGGCCCTGTACGCAGTCGCCGTGTCCGTGTCGACGGTCGTCGCCCTCGCAATCGTCCTTCATCGCGCCATTCGTGATCTCGCCGATGTTCCCGACCGACTCCAAAGATTCGTGATCAGGTCGATCTCGGCGCTCGCGCTCTTCGACGCCGGACTCATTGCGCTGACCGAAGCACAACTCGGTGGCGTCGCCCTCGGGGCCGCGGGCCTGTGCATCGCGGCGATGTTCGTCACGGCTCACTGGTGGAACAAGCAGGTACCGGGTCGACCGACCATGTGACGTTCTGCGGGGGACAGGGCGGCCAGGGGGGGCGGGAGGGTCGCGATGACGCCGACCCGGATCGAGGTCGGCGGCGTGAACGAAACGTAGCCGGCGGATGATCGGGCCCGCCTCGGCTCGGCGAGGACTTCGTCGGTGATCGTCGAGGCGCGGGGACGAGTACGATCCACGTCATGCCCCGTCGCATCGCCATCATCGACCTCGTCGGTCTCTCGCCCGCGCTGATCGGTCCGCACACCCCGGCCATCGCCTCCTTCGCCCGCGAGAAGGGCGGCGTCCGGACGATGCGACCGACCCTGCCCGCCGTCACCACCAGCGTCCAGACCTCGATGCTCACCGGCGTCGGCCCCGCCGAACACGGCATCGTCGGCAACGGCTGGATGGATCCCGCATCCGGCGAGGTGGCGCTCTGGAAGCAGTCCGACGGACTGGTTGAGGCCGAGCGCCTCTGGGACACCGCGCGACGTCGTGATCCCGACGTCACGTGCGCGAACATCTGCTGGTGGTACGCGATGCACACCAGCTGCGACACGGTGGTCACGCCGCGGCCGATCTACAAGGCGGACGGACGCAAGATCCCGGACTGCCTGACCCAGCCCGCCGATCTCCGTGATCGGCTGACGCGAGCCCTCGGCCCGTTCCCGCTCTTCCGATTCTGGGGACCGGCGACCGACATCACCAGCACCCGGTGGATCGCCGACGCGGCGATCAAGGTCGAGCGCGACACCACCCCCACCATCACCCTGGTCTACCTCCCCCACCTCGACTACGGACTCCAAAAGCTCGGACCGGATCATCCCGAGATCCCCCAGCATCTTCGCGAACTCGACCACGAAGTCGCCCGGCTGCTCGAACACTTCACCAGCCGCGGCGTCGAACCGATCCTGGTGAGCGAATACGGCATCGTCCCGGTCACCGATGCCGTCGCACCCAACCGGATCCTTCGAGACGCCGGACTCCTCTACTGGCGGGAGGAACAAGGCCGGGAGATGGTCGATCCCGGTACGTCGGATGCCTTCGCGGTGGCGGATCACCAGGTCGCCCACGTCCGACTCGGTCGGGGCGGACACGCCCGGCGCGACGAGATCGCCCAACTGCTCGCCTCCACGCCCGGGGTGGCCGAAGTCCTTGAGGGCGAAGCCCGCGCCACCGCCGGACTCGATCATCCACGGGCCGGTGACCTGGTCCTGGTGTCCGAACGCGATCGCTGGTTCAGCCACGACTGGTGGCACGACGACGCGAAGATGCCGGACTTCCAGCGCACCGTCGACATTCACCGCAAGCCGGGCTACGACCCCCGCGAACTCTTCGTCGATCCCGCGATCCGATTCCCGAAACTCGCGATCGGCTCGCGGCTCATCCGCCGCAAGCTCGGCTTCCGAACCCTGCTCGACGTGATCGCGACCGATCCGACGCTGGTTCGCGGCTCCCACGGTCGCATCGACCAGGGCCTCGGCTGGGACGGCGTGCTCGTGGCCGACGCCGCGGCGAACCTCGATGACGATTCGGATGGTCGAGTCCCCTGCACCGCCGTCCGCGACCTCGCCCTCGGGACGATGTTCGGATGAGCGAGCTCGATCATCTGGCCTGCCGGTCCTGTGGTCAGATCCTCGACGCGACACCATGTCCCGAATGCGGTGCCGAAGTCGCGGTTCGAATCGACCCCGAGTCGGATACGCATCCGCTCGCTCGGTCGATTCCCACCCTCGCCGTGATCGCCTTCGCCGTGGCGGTTCTGGTGTTGGTCGAACGAAGCGCGATGTTCTTCATCGGGGCGGGCACCGTCACGACCATCGAGTTCTTCAGGATCGAGACCTGGGTCGAGCCCATCGGCCGATCGCTGGTCGACCTGGGAATGATCTCGGTCGCCGTCGCCTTGCTGCTTGATCGACGCTCGAGCGGTGGACGCCGCATCGCCCTCTTCCTGACCACCCTGCCCGCCCTGATGATCCTGGTGGTCAGTCTTGGAGACGCGATCTACCGGCTCTTCGTCGCCTGGAAGGTCTGGGGAGACGGACCGGAGCTCCCATTTGCATTCGAACTGGCCGAACTCGCCTTACGATTCGCGAGCGGTCGCGCCCTGTTCCGAGCGATCGCGATCGTACTCCTCGGCGTCGCACTTCTTCAGGCGCGACGATCCTGGCCGGGTCGTTCAGGCGGCCGGGCGATGATGGCAGGTCTGGTCGCCCTGGCCCTGCCGCCGACCCTCCTGACGATCGCCGCGACCCCGTCCATCTGGGCGATGGTGGAGTCGTACCCCGATGCACGGACGATTCTGAGGGTTCTCTGGCTCTCGCCGGCGCTCTTCGGTTCGGCGGCGATGCTCGCCGGCGCGATGCGATGGCGGGCCCAGCAATCGAGCCTGCTTCGAGCCGTGGGATCGAATCCATCCGATCGCGGGCGGTGAGGAAGCGGCTACCCTCCCTTCATGATGCCACGCGCCCTGACGGTCCTGCTCCTCCTCTCGCTCGTTCCCGCCCTCGGCACCCCGGTCGATGCGGCCGAGCCACCGCCGGTGATCGCCGAATTCGATGAGTACCTGGTGATCGACCGGATCGGAGAAGGTGGACGCAGGCCGGTCCACACCGACGCCATCGAGAAGTCCATCGTGGATGGCTCCTGGGAGACACCCGAGCCCGGAGATTCCGTCGACATCGAGGGCATTCCTCGAATCTGGCAGACACGAACCGCCGGCGAGGACGGATGGCTTCAGGATGACCTGCTTCGCGGTGGTTATGCCGTCGCCGTCATCGATCGATCGGAAGCCGGGCCCGCCATCCTCGAGGCGCGTGGACATTCACTGGTCTACGTGAATGGCGAACCCAGACCAGGTGATCCTTATGCGAACGGGACGCTCCGGCTGCCGGTGATGTTGAAGGCGGGACCGAACGAATTCCTCTTCTCCGTGGGCCGCGGCCGAGTGAATGCACGACTGGTCGATGTCCCCCGCGATTCGGAGGGCGATCCGAAGACGTTCTTCTTCACCGGCGTCGACGACACGATTCCCGATGCGGTCGCAGGCCTCCCGATCGAAGCACCCGCCGGAATCGTGGTGGCCAACATCGGCGACGAATGGGCGCCGAACATCTCCATTCTGGTCACCGGCCCGGGTGGCGAAGAAGTCGCCATCGGCATGACCTCGATCCCGCCCGGCTCGGTTCGAAAGATTCCCATCCGATTGCTTGCCGTGTCCCGACCCGGCGCGAAGACCGTCGACTTCAAGGTCGAGTTGATCGATGCCGGACGGATCGAACCGCTGGATTCCCGAACGATTCAAGTCCGAGTGGTCGAGCCCGACCAGACTCGGAAGATCACCTTCAGAAGCGAGATCGACGATACGGTTCAGTTCTACGGCCTGGTGCCGAGTTCGGCACCGCCGCCGGCGGAGGGCGATCCTGGCGGAGGCCTCGGTCTGATCCTCTCGCTGCATGGCGCCGGAGTGAATGCTCGAGGCCAGGCAGGGGCGTACGCACCCAAGGAATTCGCCCACATCGTCGCACCGACCAATCGCCGCGAATTCGGTTTCGACTGGGAGGACTGGGGACGACTGGACGCCCTGGAAGTGCTCGAACATGCCCGCCGGACCCTCGGGACCCAGCCCGCCAGGCAGTGGGTCACCGGACATTCGATGGGTGGCCACGGAACCTGGCACGCCGCCGCTCATCATCCAGATCTGTTCGCCGCCGCCGCTCCGAGCGCCGGTTGGATTTCATTCGACACATATGGTTCCGAGCGGCTCCGCGGAGACGACTCGCCGAATTCCATCGCATCGATCATGGCGCGGGCCGCCAATCCGAGTGACACGCTTCTTCTGAAGAACAATCTCGACGAACTCGGGATCTACGTGCTCCATGGCGATGCCGACGACAACGTTCCGGTGGATCAAGCTCGAACGATGCGCGAGCACCTCGGAGGTTTTCATCCCGACTTCGCGTACTACGAACAACCGGGCGCCGGTCATTGGTGGGGGAATCGATGCGTCGACTGGCCGCCACTGATGCAGTTTCTCGAATCGAAATCGCGGACCTTCGATTCGGATCGGATCGACTTCACGACCATCTCACCGGGAATCAACGCCGGACACGACTGGTTCGAGATCGCCCAGCAGCAGGTGGCGTTCGCACCGTCCAGGGTGACGGGGTCTCGAGATCGGGAGGCTGGCCGAATCGAACTCGACACCGAGAACGTGGAACGACTCAAGATCGACCTCGATGCGGGCTCTCGCCCCTGGACCGTGGTCCTCGATGGCCAGGTGATCCCCTCGAATCCCCGCTTCGACCAGATGAACGGGATCACGCCCGCCATCTTCAACCACACCGGCGAAGAATGGCGTCGCGCCGCCACGTTCAATCCGAAAGAGAAGAATGCGGGGCGAAGCGGTGGTTTCAAGGATGCGTTCCGTCGCACTCCACTGCTCGTGGTGGGAACGCTCGGAAGCGATGAAGAGGACCGGATCACACTCGCCCGAGCGATCCTCGACGCCGAGACGTTTCTCTACCGGGGCAACGGCGGATTCGATGTCATGCTCGACACCGACTTCGACGTCGGCCAACATCCTCGACGGAACATCATCCTCTACGGCAACATGGAGACCAACGCCGCCTGGCCGACCCTGTTGGGAGATGATCCGCTTCAGATCGATCGCGAAGGAATCCGATTCGGTGAATTGAAACTCGAGGGTGACGACCTCGCCGTTCTGGCGATCCGACCTCGACCGCGCTGGGCATCCGGATCGATCGGCATCGTCGCGGGGACCGGACCACGGGGACTTCGACTGACGGAGCGCATCCCCTACTTCCGAAGCGGCGTCCACTATCCCGATCTCGTGGTGTTCGGACCCGAGTCGATCGCTCCGGGCACTGAAGGCCTCGATGGAATCCGTGCCGCCGCCTACTTCGAGAACGACTGGATGCTCGAAGACGACTTCGCGATTCGTGAACCGAACGCAGCGGACTGACGATCGGACTCAATCGAGCCCGAGCCGCTGTTCCTCGTCCGAGATCTCCTGCTTCAGCCGCGATGCCATCTCGCGGAGATCAGCGATCGATTCATCGACCTGCTTCACCGCATCGCTCGTCGTGCCCACGTTGTCGGACAACTCCGACATCGCTTCGCTGATCTGCCGAGCCGCATCTCGCTGCGCCTTCATGCTCTCGAGCACCGTGGCGAATCGCGGATTGAGATCCTGATTCCGCTCGATGACTTCGGTGAGACCCTCGGCGATCTGCGCGCTGGTCACCGCCGTCTCGTCGAGTCTGCACTGAAACACGTTCATGTTCCGGACGCCGAAGCGTCCGGGCATCAACCCTTGGGACCGGTCTTGGTTCTCATCTTGGGGAACGCGGCAAGCACCTTCTGGGGCCCGACGTAACTCTTCCGATTCTTCGGGGTGTACTTTCCGTCGGTCTCGTATGAGCCCATGAGCGCGTTGCCGTCATCATCAAGAACCACGAGGTTCGGGATGCCACCGCCGGCGTACGCGGACTTGACGTTGCGGTTTCCCGGAGATCCGAAGGGAATCGTATAGAACGGCATCTTGTACTTCTTCAGGTACTCCATTTGCGCTTCCTTGCTCCGATCGGAACTCACGAAGATGATCGCGAAGTCCTTCGCGTCGGCGTTCGCCTTCGCGAACTTGACCAGATCCGGAGTGAACGCACGGCACGGAGGGCACCACCCGGCCGAGAAGTAGAGGAGCACGTGCTTCTTGCCCTTGAGGACATCGGCGGTCTTGAACGACTTGCCGGACTTGTCCTCGAGCGTCTCACCGATCATCGATGCGAGCTTGGCGTTTCCGCCGGCGTCCGCGGCCTTGGCCGGGGCCTTGGTCGGAGCGGGTTGGATCGCCGGAGTGTCCTGGGGCGACGCGGCCAGCGAAGTGGCGGCGATGACGAGGCTGGCAAGGATCGTATGCATCTATTCAGGCTCCGTGAGTTGGAAGTTGCTGGATTGCGAACGAGTTCACCATACGGGAAAAGCGGTTGGGAATCGATCCATTTGAGAATTCCCGCCGCCGAACCGGGGTTCAACCGCTTCCCGTGAGTTCGTCCGGGGTCTCCGCTCGGCAGGCATCATCCAGCGAGGCTCCCGCCATGGGCCCGGCGCCTCGGCTGGCCATCGGCGACGTCCTCGCCTTTTCGTCGGAGGCCGCCCACTCGATCCAGTGATCGACCGCCGCCCGCATCGTCTCGAGATCCGGCGCCGTGCGAATGGCCTCCTTCAACGGTTTCACGTGACCCATCGACTTTCCGTACCAGGAGATCCGCTGCCGCATCAGTTCCGCGGCGGCGCGTTGATTCAAGTGGGTGGCGCACAGCTCGACATGGCGTCGGATCACCTGGAACTTCTCGATCAGTGCCGGCTCGACGACCTGTCGTTCCAACGCCGAACGATCGACCTCGGAATCCGGATGCTCGCCCCGAGCCAGACGCACCGCGGCGTCCGCCTGCCGGAAGATCCAGGGTTTTCGAATCGCCGCACGCGCGATCATGACACCGGCGCATCCGCTATGAGCCATCAACTTCACCGCATCCTGCGGCTCGATCACGTCTCCGTTTCCGATGATCGGTATCCGATCGACCGCGGCCACGACCTCGCCGATGGCGTCCCAGTTGGCGCAGCCCTTGAAACGCTGGACCGTGGTCCGACCATGGACGGTGACCAGGGCGATGCCGGCCGATTCGAGATCCCGAGCCAGTCGCGGTGCGACGATCGAATCCTCGTCCCATCCCAGTCGGACCTTCGCGGTGACTGGAATCCGCCCGCCGGAGTGCCGATCGACGGCAGCGATGATTCGTTCGACGAGATCCAGCGTGCTGGGACAGTCGCGGAGGAGCAACGATCCCCAGTTCTTCTTCGCCACCTTGTCGACGGGACAGCCCATGTTGATGTCGATCACCGCCGCCCCATGATCGACGGCCCAGCAGGCGGCTTCCGGGAGCGGATCGTGCGGTGCACCGTACAACTGCATTCCAAAGGGCTCGTCTCCCGGAGCGGTGGAGGCCAGAACCATCGACTTCTCGGTTCCTGCCAGCACGGCACGGCTGTTGAGAAGGTCGGAGTAGGCGCAGCCGACGCCGCCGAGTTCTCGGCAGAGGAGGCGGAAGGCGAGGTCCGTGTGGCCCGCGATGGGCGCGAGGAGAACACGGGATTCGAGTTGGAGTGATCCGATCGAGAGCATGGCGTGTGGTCCAAGGTCCCCGAGAGTACGGTGCGAACCATGTCGGACGCCAATGCCATCGTCACATCTCTCCAGGTGCACCCGGTGAAATCCGCCCGCGGACTCGGTCCGGACGCCTGGTGGTTCAGCGATCGAGGACCGGTTCTGGATCGACGTTGGATGCTTGTCGACCAGAATCGGCGGTTCATCTCCCTCCGAGAGGTACCCGGGCTGGCGCGTCTTCTGGTCGAACTTCCCGATTTCCCGGATGCGCCCGACGACGACACCGGTCTCCCCGAAGTGGTTCGCCTCACCGTCGGCGACGAGTCGATCGAGTTCGAGCCGATCGAGTCGACGGCGTCACAGCGGGAATCGGTCGTTCTTTGGAAGGCCGAACGGGTCGTCGTGCCGGAGCCGGCCGCGGTCGACGAGTGGCTTTCCCACCAATTCCAACAGGAAGTCCGCCTGGTCCGCCATGAACCCTCGCGTGATCCGTGGGTCCAGACCGAGCCCGAGGCGCAGGGCGCCACGACCGGGCTTGCAGATGGCTATCCCGTGCTCTTCGCTTCCGAGACCACCTTGCTCGAGGGAATCCCCGGCCAATGGGGGATGCGACGTTTCAGGCCGAATGTCGCGATCAACGGGGCCAGAGCATGGGCGGAAGATGGATGGAAGCGGATCAGGGTCGGCGGCGCGGAGCTGGAACTGGTCAAGCCGTGTGTCCGCTGCGTGGCGACCACCGTCGATCCCAAGTCGGGTGTGCGAACTGGACCAGAGCCCCTTTCCCTGCTCGCCAAGGGCCGGACCTGGAACGGCAAGCCGGTCTTCGGCTGGAATGCCATTGTGAAGGTCGCAGGGCTGATTCAGATCGGAGATGCCATCGAGATTCTGGAAGAAAAGCCCCCTTCTCTGGCTTCTGAGGGGCCTTGAAGTCCGTTTCTTCGCATGACGCCGGATTTGTCGCTCCGTCCGGGAATTTCATTTCCCTCGACCTGATTCGGTGCTAGATTTCTGGCGTAGGGACGTGGAATCTGGGTTTCACGCGGCCGATCGCGATAAGGGTTGCGATCGGTGGGAATTGGGAACAGAGATCGCAAGTTGCTTTCGGCTCTTCGAGCCGGTCCCGTTTGGAGGCGGGATGGCCTTTTCAAGGCCGAGCCCGTGCGATCGATGGAAAAGGGACCGACATCGTGACACGGACGATCCAATCGTATGCGCTCGGAGGCTGTATCTCCGCTCTGCTCATGTTCAATACCAACGCTCTGGCCCAGAGCGACTCCGTTGGATCGATCGGTCTTTCGACCGGGTCGGAATCCTCGAGTTGGTCGGCCGGCGCCTATGGGCAGACCGACTGGAATGAGGATGGCTACCACTTCACCGGAAGTGATTCCAGCTCCGATTGGAGTGCAAGCTGGTCGATGACGTCCTCGATGTCCTCGTCAAGTGGAGGGCAGAGCCTGATCCTGAACTTCACGGTGACCAATACCTCTGCGATGGAACAGACCTTCTTCCTGTTCGCCACGGACCCCCTCAACAGCCCGATCATCGGTTCATCCCTGGTGGGTGGCTCGATCGCCGGTACCTACACCGACCTCAACGGGGACGGCGTCGAGGTGTCGGCCCCCGCATCAGGCTCGATCTACACCGCATTCGTCGATGCGAGCACCTACGACCCCTTCGACGGGGTCGTGGTCGACACGCTCCTCGACGGCGCCACCGGATCGGCGGCGAACTTCCTCTCCGGAAACTTCGAAGGGACATCCTTCGGTGACTTCCCGACCATTCCGGGCCAGATGGGTCCGGAAGCACTCGTCAACTACGGGATGCTGCTCGAATTCACCGTCTCTGCCGGCGACACCGTCGGACTCACGTCAAGCATGGCAATCGCCACCCCTGCTCCAGGAGCACTCGCCCTTCTCGGCCTCGCAGCCATCTGCGGCCGACGTCGGCGACGCGGCGGCTGACTGCCGATAACGCTCGTGATCCGTGCAGACGGACGAGCGAGAAGATCGTTCAAGCCAACCAGACGAGGTTGGCTTGAAAACCCAGTGATCGGAAGCAGACTTCCGACGTCTTGATTCGTGCCGGCGACCTTCCCTTGCGGAGGCGCGTCGGCCCAGAAAGCCCGTTCGGTTTCCCGTGATTCGGCCCTCGGCCCGGCACGGAAGAAAAGGGATCGCAGTCGCATGATTCATATGAAGACCCCCAACTTGAAGTTCTGCATTCCGGCGGTCGCCGGCGTGCTCGTCTCCGCTTCGGTGGCATCGGCCTCGATCACCGGTCCTGATCTCGAGGTCTCCTGGATCGTGGACGGATCGGTCAACTCCGCCACGCTGGTTGGCACAGACCTCGGCGGCGGTGTCTTCAGTTACGCCGCGATGACCTCCGATACCGGATATGCGATCGACTGGGAGATGACCGTCAACAACAATGGTGCTTCCGGAGGCTACGAAGTCCTCAGTTCCACTCTGGGCGTCACCAACCTCAGTCTCGCGGATGCCGCATTCGAACTTTCGATTCTCCTCCCCACCGCCTTCGGTTCCGGTTCCGCCGTCTACGGCGGAAGCATCGGTGGCTCGATCACCGGAGATGACGGCGGCGGCTACATCGGTGCCTTGGGCCCGTACTCGCTCTGGACCGGCTTCGTCGACGGCTCGGAGATCGCCTCCATGATCGATGCCCCGTTCTTCGTCGAGACCGATCCCTTCGGTTCGGCCGCCATCCCCGCTGCCGCCTTCGGTGAGCCCATCCCCAGTCTCCCGGGCGCCTCGCCGCTCTCCTCCATGTCACTTGAACTCGACTTCATTCTCGGCGGCGGAGACACGGCCAGCATCACCAGCACGTTCGTCGCTCAGGTGCCTGCACCCGCCACGCTCGCTCTCTTCGGAGTCGCGGGACTCTGACGCCGTCGACGACGCCACTGAATCAACGACCGGACAAGGGCCTC
>JABABZ010000060.1 GCA_014237965.1 Phycisphaerales bacterium
GCGTCGTCGTCTCGGTCCCGAGCACGATGGTGGCCGTGTAGCGCTTGGGGAGAAGCGTCAGGTACCGGAGCAACCGGGTTGCCCGTCCAACGCCGAGGACCAGCACGCCGGTCGCATCGGGGTCGACGTTTCGAACCGCCTCGATGAAGCGAGCCATGGGCTCGGACTTCCAGATGTTCCGAGCCGGAACCAGTTCGATCTGGAACCTTCCGGCTGGAGACATGAGCCTCGCCCGAAGCGCCGCGGGCAACGCTTCTCGAAGCGTCGCCGATTCACCGGCCTGCATCGCGCGAATCGAGTCGCCGGTCACCTTTCGGCTGCGATCGATCGCGGCATGGACCCGGCCGGGCCGGCCAAGATCCTCCGTATCCTTCGCTCGCCCCGGGGTGGGTTCGATCACCGAGGCCAGTGAACCGAGTCGTTCGGCGATGTTCCGAAGCCGGATTGCAGCGTCGGGTGCGACGGGATCCGCTGATCTTGCGAGTGTCTGGAGTCGGTCGCGAGCCTCTTCGAGCATGGTCGGGGTGACCGCTCCGGCATCACCGACCTCCGGGGGCGGGACGTCGTCCGTCGGAATGAACGATCGGAACGAGGCTCTGGCCCGGTCACGTTCGGGTGACGCCGGCACGACCAGATCCAGAACGCTTCGAATCTCACCGATTTCAGGATGGTTCGAAGCTCGTTCGGAGACGGCCTCGATCTCGGACTCGGAGTCCACCACCACGGCGGCGAACCAGGAAGCGCTGCTCGAGTCCGCGAGAACACGATGCTCCCATTCGACGCTCTCGAGTCCGTCCGCTTGAAGAGCCAGAAGGTTCTCCTCGAAACGGAAGCCTGCAGGAATCGTGAAGACGAAGATTCCGGAGATCAGGGTTCCGAGGGCGAGGATTCCGAAGGAGCTCCGCCGTCCGGCCGGCGATTCCCGGGAGTCTCCGCCCGCGATGATCGAACTTCGAAGATCCGGTCCGGCACCGCGGCGTTCGAGAAGCACGAGCATCGCAGGGAGAACGACTCCCATCGCAAGGACGCAGAGAAGCAGGCCGGTGCCCGCGATGATCCCGAGCTCGCGGAGTCCTCCGAAATCCGTGCACAGCGCGAGGAAGAACACGCCGGCGCTGGTGATGGCGCCGACGAAGTTCCCGATTCCTGCGGTCCGAATCGTCTCTCTGGCAGCCGCGTCGGCGGTCGACCGTCGCCGGGCCTCGGCCCATCGCGCGACCATGTGGATTCCGTAGTCGAGGCCGACGCCCACGAGAACCAGCATGAACACGATGCTCAGCAGGTTGAGTCGACCCACCAGAAGGGCCGCTGCACCGTAGGTCCAGGCGAAAGCGAACAGAAAGGCCAGCATGGCGAGCAGCGGTCTGCGGACATCACGGAACACGACCATGAAGAGCACCGCGATCACCGCGAAAGCCCCGGTGGCGCACCGGGTCATGTCGGCATCGCTGATCGCCAGTTCGTCGGCCTGGAGCACCGGCTTGCCGGTGATGCCGATCTCGACGCCCGGGTGGAGTTCCTCCACTCGAGCCATGGCGGATCGAATCCCGGCGAGCGGGGCTTCGATGGCCGCCAGCGAACCGAAGTCCTTCCGGGGCAGGATCTCGATGAATCGAAAGCGGCCTCCCGGGTTGACCAGAAACTCGTCGGCGCGAACTTCCGCGAGATCGAATCCCGAATCGTCCCGGAGTCGTGGGACATCATCGAGCCGTGCCGCCGCGATCGACTCGAGGAGAAGGACGCCGCTCGCGGCGAGATCCCGACGCTCCGAGTCGTCGAGGGTGAGCGAGGACAGGCCGGTGACCCGTTCAAGGCGCTCCGTCCCCGAGCGAAGCACCGCGGCCGCGGACGCATCGCCGGACAGGATGGCCAGGCCTTCGCCGGCTTCGACGAGCTCCTGGAGATCGGACAACGGCATGGCGCGGGTCGCGAGTCGCCATTGCTCGTCGCCGGAGATCCAGCCGTGGACGGCGGGCAACTCCGGGATCGCCCGGAGTCGCTCGACCAGCTCCTTCACCGCGGCATCACCGGCCGCCGGTGTGTCGCCCGGGTCGACGACCACGTAGAGGTACTCCAGGTCGCCGAACTCCTCGAGCCATTCGTTGAACTGGATCATGAACGGACGGTCGGCACCGATGAGATGATTGGTGTCCGCGTCGAGGACGAGGTGGGATGCGGCGTACCACGCGGCCACGGTCGCCATCAGTGCGGCGAACACGAGCACCTTCCAGGGGTTCTTCACGATGATCGCCGCGATGCGATCCGCGGCCCGTTCGCCGGGTCGGTCGAAAGAGGATCTCGAGTCTTGCTGCCTCAACGTGGTTTCGGACTCCGGAGGATTGGATCGGGACGAAGCCTACTCTCGACCACGGGATGCGTCGATTTCCGGTGGCGTGCCATCGGGATCGTCCCGGCCGACCGAAATCGGATGGAAAGGTCGGGATCCAGTCGCCATCACCCTCATCGTGGGCTATTTTCAGAGTGGTCGGTTGTGCCGATCCGACGTCCGAACCATCCGTGGAATTCGATGTGCCCCGACGATTCGTCAGAACCTGGTCCCTGCTCGCCGCCCTGAGTTCCGGGGTGGCCGCATTCGGGCAATCCGATGAATCTTCGGTCGCCCGGCGTTGGAACGATCTTCTCCTCGAGTCGATTCGCAACGACTACGCCCGACCGGTGGTGCATGCTCGAAATCTCTTCCACATCTCGGCCGCGATGTGGGATGCCTGGTCGGTCTTCGAGGAAGGACCCCGACCCTGGCTCCACGAAGACGAGTTCATCGCGGTGGGTGACGTGGAGGCGGCCAGATCCGAAGCCATCTCGCACGCGGTCTTTCAGTTGCTCCGGCATCGATTCCAGGGATCACCGGGATGGAAGGAACTCGAACCGGCCTACCGGAATCTGATGATCGAACTCGGCTTCGACCCGGATGATGATTCGACTCGAGGTGATGGTCCGTCCGCGGTCGGGAATCGAATCGCGACCGAGTACGTCTTCTTCGGACTGTCCGACGGCGCCAATGAGATCAACGACTACGAGAACCAGTGGTATCGGCCGGTGAATGATCCGCTGATTCCGCCCGAGCCGGGCACTCAGGACATTCTCGAACCGAATCGGTGGCAACCCCTCGCGCTCGAGTACTTCATCGATCAAGCGGGCAACATCAAGATCGGGGGTTACCCGGAATTCCTCGGACCCGAATGGGGGCACGTCGGTTCGTTCTCGCTCACGCCCGCGCAACGAACCGACTACGAGCGGGATGGTGATGCGTATCCCGTGTTCCTGGACCCGGGGGTTCCTCCCTTGATCGGCTCCGATGACCAGATCCGATTTCTCGAAGGCTTTGAACAGGTTCTTTATTGGTCCGCTCATCTTGATACGACAGACGGTGTGATGATCGACGTCAGTCCGAATTCGATCGGCAATGCGAAGATTCCGACCGAACGGGAGGACTTCGCCGGTTTCTACGATCGGTTCGAGGGCGGGGATGGAGGTCTCGGGTACGACGTGAATCCAGTGACCGGCGAGGCGTATCCGGAGCAGATGGTTCCTCGCGGCGACTACGCCCGGGTGCTCGCCGAATTCTGGGCGGATGGGCCGGACAGCGAGACGCCACCCGGGCACTGGTTCGTGTTGCTCAACGAGGTCGGCGACGCCCTGGGCTCGGAGAAGCGGATCGGTGGCGAAGGACCGGTCGTCGATGCACTCGAGTGGGACGTCAAGAGTTACTTCGCGCTCGGCGGGGGGATGCATGATTCCGCGATCTCCGCCTGGAGCGTCAAGGGCTGGTACGACTTCATCAGGCCGATATCCGCGATTCGATGGATGGCGGAGAACGGGCAACGGACGGACCCCGATCTCCCCGGCTTCCACCCTCAGGGACTCGAACTCGTCCCGGAGTTGGTGGAGATGCTCACCGAGGAGTCGACGGCGCCCGGTGGGCGGCACGAGCACCTCCGGGGAGAAGACGGCGTCAACCTCGGGAAGATCGCCGCGCAATGCTGGAGGGGGCCCGACTACATCTTCGATCCGGCGAAGTCGACCGCAGGCTGCGGATGGATCCTGGTCGAGAACTGGTGGCCGTATCAACGGCCGACCTTCGTGAGTCCGAACTTCGCCGGGTATGTCTCGGGTCATTCGACCTTCAGTCGGGCGGCGGCGGAGATTCTCACCGCGCTGACCGGATCGCCCTGGTTCCCTCAGGGGCTCGGCGAATTCGAGGCGACGAGCAACGACTTTCTGGTCTTCGAGGACGGGCCGACCGTGAACATTCGATTGCAATGGGCGTCGTATTTCGACGCCAGTGATCAATGTTCACTCAGCAGGATCTGGGGGGGCATTCATCCACCCTGCGACGACATTCCAGGACGGCTCATGGGTTCGGTCATCGGCCCGCAGGCCTGGTCTCTGGCCATCGAGCACTTCGGAGAGATCGTCGATCCCTGTCGCGAGGATCTCGACGGGAACGGCACGGTGGGCGGGGGGGATGTCGGAATGATGCTCGCCGCATGGGGATGCGAGGGAGACTGTGACGCCGATCTCAACCAGGACGGTCTGGTGAACGGCACAGACCTCGGGCTTCTCTTTGCGGCCTGGAACTCGGACTGCTGAAACACTCCGCCGCGAAGCCGATGATCAGACGCCGACGGGGGCGTCGACTTCGGAGAGACGATTGCATCTCGTGCTTCCGGCGACCATGGTGAGCACGGCGCGCCCCCGGACGGTCCGCCCGTCGAACGGGCAGTTCCGAGCCTTCGAATCGAACGTGTCCGCATCGATCGACCACTCGAGCGTCGGGTCGATCACCGTGATGTCGCCGGGACCGCCGACGGTCAGCGACCCGAGACCTTCGTTCTCCAGACCCAGAAGCCTCGCGGGTTCGATGGTCATCATCGCGACGAGTCGGGGCCAGTCGACGGCGCCGGATTCGACCAGCGCCTCCGCATAGAGGGGAAGAGCCGTCTCCACGCCGATGACGCCGAGTGGGGCCGCTTCGAAGGGCTGGGACTTCTCGGCCGAGGTGTGCGGGGCGTGATCGGTGGCGAGCACGGTGATGACGCCGTCGGCGACGCCCTGAAGAAGCGCCTGCCGATCGGATTCTTCTCGAAGCGGGGGATTCATCTTCGCGTTCGTGTCGAATTCTCCACAGGCGGCGTCGGTGAGCAGAAGATGGTGCGGTGACACCTCTCCGGTGGCCGGCACGCCGGCGTCCCGGGCGGACTTGAGGATCTCCACCGATCCACCGCTGGAGAGGTGCTGGGCGTGATACCGGGCGCCGATCGATCGATCGAGACGAAGATCGCGTTCGAGCATCAGTTCTTCGGCGACTCGAGGCCAGCCGACCAGTCCGAGCCTGGCGCTCACCGCGCCTTCGTGCATCTGGGCGCCTCGGGTGAGCGTCGGCTCCTGGCAGTGCTGCATGAAGGCCGTTCCGAGCGAGGCGCAGATCTGCAGGACCTTCCGCATGAGGTCCGCATCCGCGATTCCATCACCGTCATCGGTGAATGCCGCGGCGCCGGCGGCGTGCATCGCGTGCATGGGGGCGAGCGCTTCACCCTTTCGGCCGAGGGTCGCCGCCGCGGCCACGAACACCCGGCAGGACGCCACCTCCCGCGACTTCATGGCCACCCAGTCGACCATGTCCGCCGAGTCCAGCGTCGGTGCGGTGTTGGGCATGCAGCAGAGCGTGGTGAAGCCGCCGGCGACGGCGGCACGCGTGCCGGTCTCGATCGTCTCCTTCGCACCCTGCCCCGGCTCGCGGAGATGAACATGCGGATCGATCAGACCGGGGCACACCAGAAGACCATCCACGTCGAACCGCTCGGCGTCTCCGGCCTCGATCCGGCCGGAACCGGTCTCGATCGCCTCGACCCTGCCGTCTCGAATCAGAACGTCGGCAGTCGCGTCAAGACCGGTGCGTGGATCCAGCACTCGTCCACCCGTCAGAAGCGTCGACTTCGATCGATCAGTCATTGGTCATTCACTTTCGCGGGAGTGCTCACGGTGGGAGATTCATCGACGATGCAATCTTCGGAAGCGGCGGGGGCATACGGCGATGCCAGTCCGCTGCCCTGTATCCAGACACCGTCGGCATAGATCACCACCTCCGTCGACGGGGCGTCGATGGCCGCGATGTCCGCGGCATCAGCGCCGGCATCCTCCAGGAGATGTCTCCGTTGTGCGACCGAGAGCGTCTTGACGACGGGTGTTCCATGGATCACCGAGCGTCTTCCCCGAGCATTCCGGGGAACGAAGAAGCCGTAGTCCTTGAAGCGGACGAGCACGGAATCTCCCTGATCGTCCTGGATCCGCATCCAGCAGCCCTTCTTGGCGCAGACCTCGCCGACCCAGCCTTCGAGCATCACTTCATCGCCGCTCCACGCCTCGAGGTCGGTGACTTCCACCAAGACGGGATCGACCGTTTGCGCATCGCCGTAAGCATGCCATCCGTCCTTCAACGCCTGATGCGTGGCATGGCCGCCACCGCATCCTGATACGAGGGTGACCGTGGTCATCACGAAGAACACGCAGGCGAGTTCGAGACGAGATCGATGCATCAGCAGGGCTCCGGGAGGACGGGTCCGCATCATATCGAAGGACACGAAGACGCCCGCCCCGCACAACACGGGACGGGCGTCGAATTTCGGTCACGGGAGGCTTCGCCTCGCGTGATCAGCCGGCCTGGCCGCTGAAGGGGCAGGACGACGCGGCGGAGCTTTCGCTGCAACCGCTGCTGGCAGCACCACACTCGTCGCTGGAGACGGCACCGGGGGCCGCGGCATCGCTGCAGCTGGAGGCACAGGACTCAGCCGAGCTGCAGGATTCTGCGGAAACGGCACCGGGGGCGGCAGCACTGTCGCCGGCGCAGCTGCCACAGCATTCGCCGGAAACGGCGCCAGGGGCGGCAGTGTCCTGCTTGTTGTTGTTGCAGCCGACCAGAGCGGTGGCGAGGGCGAGGGTGGCGATGGTGATGAGGCTCTTCATCAGTGGGACTCCTGAATTTGATCGAATGACTGAGCGAATGAGGCGGTGTGGCCGAGCGGCCGACGAATCTCCGACCCCGGATGGACTGTCTATCCTAGCGCATTGTTCCTGAAACGCAACGATCAGCAAATCGGGAATTTTCCCCACAAGATCCAATTCAGGGTCCTGTTCTCGAAAAAACGCCCTTCAGGGATGTCGAATGTTCTCCTCAATGTCCGAGAATCCGGAATCCGAGCCGGAATCGGGCTCTCGATCGAGCCCGGACGCCGATCTTGATGCCGCCCACGACGAGCGGCTCAAACGGTTGTCGGCCAAGGCCCGGGGCCTCCCTCGAGTGGCTGGTGTCTATCTGATGAAGGATTCGGCGGGGGTCGTCCTGTATGTCGGGAAGGCCACCGTTCTTCCAAATCGGGTGTCCACCTATTTTCAGTCGTCCACGGATCTGGGGCCACGGAAGACGCCGATGCTGCGGTTGATCGACGATTTCGACGTGATCGAGTGTGATGGCGAATGGGAAGCGTTGTTGCTGGAATCTCGGCTGATCAAGGACATCCGGCCTCGGTTCAACGAGCGGCTCGTCGACGACAAGACCTTTCCTTATCTGGCGATCACCGTTCGGGATGAATTTCCGGGCGTCTTCGTGACTCGGAATCCAGGCGACGCTCGATTCAAGGGCGCCAGGATCTTCGGGCCGTTCACGTCCGTGACGGCGCTTCGTCACTCCGTGCAACTCCTCCAGCGGGTGTTCAAGTACCGGACCTGCGAGTTGGAGATCCGAAGCGACGATCCGAAGAACCGGTCCTTCCGCCCGTGCCTCCTTCATTCCATCGGCCAGTGCACGGCACCCTGCGCGAATCGAATATCCCCCGAGGGGTATCGCGAGGACATCGATCGGTTCATTCGATTTCTCGGATCGAAGCGGAGCGCCATGCTTCGCGAGATGAAACAGGAGATGGAGGAGGCGTCGGCGTCTCGCCGATTCGAGCGGGCTGCCGTGCTGCGAGACCAGATCCGTTCGATCGAGCGACTCGATGAACGGGAGCGGCGGCGCAAGGAGGATGGCCAGTACGACTGGCAACCGGAAGTCACCTCCTTCGTCCATGATCCGGGGAAGGGGATTCGTTCCCTGCAGAAGACCCTGGGGATGGAGACACCCATCCGTTGTCTGGAGGCGATCGACATCGCTCATCTCGCGGGCGGAGAGACCGTGGGATCGAAGGTCTGCTTCATCGACGGCCGGCCTTTCAAGGACGGGTATCGACGCTTCAAGATCCGGACCGTCGACAACGACGACTACATGGCGATTCGCGAGGTCGTCTCTCGCCGGTATCGGGAGGCGGGGGATGGAAACGAGCTCTATCCCGACGTGATCCTGATCGACGGCGGACTCGGTCAGCTGAATGCGGCGATCGAAGCGTTCGAGCAGCTTCAGGTGAAACCGCCCATGGTGATCTCGCTCGCGAAGAAGGAGGAGTTGATCTTCGTGCAACGGCGAACCGATCCGATCCGACTTGGTCGGGAGAATCTCGGCTTGAAGGTCTGCCAGGCGATTCGAGACGAGGCGCACCGGTTCGCCCAGCACTATCACCATCTGTTGCGAACCAAGGCCATGCTCGGCGATGCCGAGGAGCGAGGCGGTCGGAAGGAACCGGATCGAGCCGATGACGACCCGGGGTCCGGGCCGGCCGAAACGCCGGCCTGACGCGGTGAACCTCGGTGGATTGCGGGTGGATGAAGCGGTGGCGACCCGGTTCTACGGTCTGAGAGACGGCCTCGAGGCGGATCTCTTCGGGTGGCTCGAGCCTCGCTGGAGGTTCTGGCACTATCTTCATTCACGGGTATCTCCCCGCCGTCCCTCAAACTGATCGGAGCGAATACATGGATCCGCAGACTGCAGCAGACTCGGCGAACAATGGTAATCCGATGCTCGGCGCCATCATTCTGGCCGTCGCGATCGCCGTCTTCGCCTGGCTTCTCATCACCTTGCAGCGGGCCGCGGCGGCGGTTCCGGAACCGGAACGCCGTTTCAGACCCGGGCTGGTCTGGCTCGCCATCATTCCATTCTTCAACACGATCTGGTGGTTCTTCGTGGTCACTCGGATTCCGGAATCACTTCGATGTGCGTTGATTCGTCGTGAGGAAGCACATGGTGACTGCGGGCGCGACATCGGGTTGGTGTTCGCCGCATTGGGGGCGACCGGAACAGGGCTCGTCTTCGCGGGCGGACTCGCGCAGGCGATCGCTCGAGGGTTCGAGGCGATTTCGGCGGATGCGGGCGGTCCCGTGGCCGAGTTCGGTGGCTCCCTCAACGGGCTCGGGATGCTCATGATCCTGGGTGGCATCGCTTGCTTTGCGGTCTTCGTCGCGCGGGTCCATGGCGCCGCCTCTCGGCTTCGCGAACTGGATTTGATCATCCGGGATTCGGCGGAATGACGAAGAGGCAGGCTCGTCTGGTCGAGCGGCGGCATCGTCGAGTCGAGGGTGTTCCACCGTTTGGCATTCACCAAGCCTCGCCGGTCGTTGATCGGCGTGCTTTTCGCGAGAGTTCGGTACTCGGAAGACTCACATGAACTTTGCTGCAGGATTCCTCATCCTCATCGTCGGCGCCTGCGGCGTCGGGCTCCTCTTCCTCGGGCTCGCCATCTGGATGCTCTACCTGGTGTATCGGGCGGCGGCATCCATTCCGTCCGAGCATCGGCGGATGGATCCGGGGTTGGTCTGGTTGATGATCATTCCGTTGTTCCAGATCGTCTGGGCGTTCTTCGTCGCACGCCGAGTCTCGGGAGGACTCGTCGATGCCTTCGAGTCACACGGGCTCGACCGGGGGGACTGCGGCAGATTCAAGGGAATGGCCTTCGCGATTTGCAGCGTGGCTCAGATGGTGGTCGCGATCGTCGGGTCCGGTCTGCAATTCGCAGGTGCGGTCGCGATGGATTCGATGGCAAGAGGAGCACCACCTCCGGCCATGTCACCGCTGCTGATATCGGGTCTGGTCGTCAGTGCTCTCGGCTACGTGGTGGGACTCGTCGGACTCGTGTTCGTGATCCTCTTCGTCGTCGAGGTGAATCGGCGTGGCAAGGAACTTGCAGGCCTCGATCCACTCCCCGTCATTGGCGACCACCCACGAACGATGTGAACCCGACCGTCGCCGAATGAAGAAGAACACGGCCCCGCCGATGGCGGGGCCGTGTTCTTTGATCGTCTTCACTGGGGAGTCGCTTGGAGATCAGGCCGGTGAGGGCATGATGTCCGGGAGATCGTCGCCGGGTTCCTCGGTGGGCTTGGACGTCGCGGGAGGAAGCGTCGTCTTCGCGGCTTCCGCCGAGAGGAGTTCCGCCACGGTGGGCTTCTCGATCCGTTCGCCCTTCATGAGCTTGTCGACGTCATCGCTGCTGAGCGTTTCGTACTTGAGCAGGGCTTCGGCGACCGCGACGAGCTGGTCCCAGTGGGTGTCGATGAGACGGGTGCATTCGTCGTAGGCTTCGTCGACGATCTTGCGGATCTCTTCATCGATGACTCGCGCCGTCTCGTCGGAATACTCCTTGTCCGGGAGCATCATCTCGCGTTGATCGCTGCCCGCGTAATTGACGAAACCGACCCGGTCGCTCATGCCCCATTCGAGGACCATCGCTCGGGCGTACTGCGTGGCCATCTTGATGTCCATGCTCGCGCCACTCGACGTGTCCTTGGTCTTCTTCTCTTCAGCAATGCGGCCGCCACAAAGGACGCGAAGCGTCGCTTCGATGTACTTCCGGCCGTAGCCGTGGCGGTCCTTCTCAGGAAGGCTGAAGGTGGCACCGCCGGTGGCGCCTCGCGGAATGATGGTGACCTTGTGCAACGGATCCGCATCGGGAAGCAGGGATTGAACGATGGCGTGCCCGGCTTCGTGATAGGCCGTGGCGACCCGGTCTTCCTCTTCGACCTTGTGGCTTCGACGGGCGCGGCCCCAGCGAACCTTGTCTCGGGCTTCCTCGAGATCACTCATCTCGACGAAGTCCTTGTCGGCCATCGTCGCGATGATCGCGGCTTCGTTGATCATGGCGGCCAGATCGGCGCCACTGAACATCGGCGTGCCGCGTCCCAGTCGAACCAGGTCGACGTCGGGGCCGGTCTTCACCTTTCGGGCGTGGACCGCGAGAATCTGGGCTCGTCCCTCGAGGTCGGGAAGCGGAACGCTCACCGTTCGATCGAATCGACCCGGACGGGTGAGCGCCGGGTCGAGCACGTCGGCCCGGTTGGTGGCGGCGATGACGATGACCTGGTCGGTCGCGTCGAAGCCGTCCATCTCCACGAGAATCGCGTTCAGCGTCTGTTCGCGTTCATCATGTCCGCCGGTGGTGAATCCACCCCCACGACGGCGACCGACGGCGTCGATCTCGTCGAGGAAGATGATGCACGGCGAGTTTTCCTTGGCTTGCTTGAAGAGATCACGGACTCGGCTGGCGCCGACGCCGACGAACATCTCCACGAAGTCCGAGCCGGAGATCGTGAAGAACGGCACATCCGCCTCGCCGGCGATGGCTTTGGCCAGCAGTGTCTTGCCGCAGCCCGGAAGGCCCTCGAGGAGCACGCCGCGGGGGATTCGCCCGCCCAGTCGCTGGAAGCGTTTCGGGTCCTTGAGGAACGTGACGAGTTCCTGGACCTCTTCCTTCGCTTCCTGCACGCCGGCCACGTCCTTGAAGGAGACGTTGACGGTGTCCTTGGTCTGCACGCGATGGCGGCTCTTGCCGAAATTGCCGAGCATGCCTCCGGGGCCGCCGCCGGCGTTGCGCATCGATCGCAGGATGAAGAACCAGATGATGATGAAGACGAGCAGGATCGGGCCGAAGCCGATGAGCAGTTGCATCCAGGTCGAATCGGACTTGTGCATCTCGAAGGCGATGCCGAGCCCCTTCAGTTCCTCGAGGACGAAGGGGAGGCCGCCGGCCGCGATCTCGACCGAGACTCGGGCTGGTTCACCGTTGCGGGGTGGATATCCCGTCGTTCCTTCCTTCAAGGTCGCGATCAGTTCGATCGCGGAGACCGAGACAGAGCCGAGCTCGACGTCCTTGTTCTCGACCAGCGTCTTGAATTCGTTCAGATCGACCTGAGTCGTCGTGTCGTTCGAACCGACCGCCACGACCCAGACGAGGGCCACCAGGGAGAAGAGAATCACCCATGTCATCAACGGTCGGCGAGGACGGTTGGGTTGGGGACCACCCGCGCCGGACGGGTCGTTCTGACGACCGGGGCTCGGTTGCTTCGGGTCGGAGCCTTGGCCTTGATCACTGGACATCAGGAGAACCTCAATCGGGCAGGGATTTCGTTGAAGAAGTCATTATCGTCAGGGTTCGCATCGAACGGGGCTCTTGATGCGAAAATCACCAATCGTCTCGAAGGGCATCGACCAGATCCGTGGCCAACTGCTGTACGACGCCGAATCGAGCGAGATCGACCGTTTCCTGAGATGGCCTGGAAGGGGTGAAAAGGGCGGATGCGGCGAATCCCGTCCGTTTCACGATCGTCTCTCCGGTGGCCAGATCGATCCACTCGAAGTCGAGTTCGGCCTCGAAGAGCATCTCGTTGGCGAGACCGGTGGTGACGCTCTTGGACAGCTTGATGAGTCTGGCGGACTGAATCCGGCCTCTCAGAAGCGTATCGGCGGTTCCTTGACCGGTGACCTTGTATGGGGTCGTCGACTCGATTTCCACGACCAGGGACCGGCCCAGCTCGACTTCGAGTCCTCGGAACCAGGTGTCGTTGGTGAACATCGGGACCGAGATGGTGCGGTATTGCTGATCGTGCGTCGAGGCGAGGGCCCAGCCTTGCTCCGGACTCGTCGAACAGCCCTGTCCGGACAGGATGCCGCCGAGAATCGCGGCCAGCAGGCCTGCCGGAGCCGGGCGGGATGATCTTCGTCTGTTCATCCGTCGGCCTCCGGATTCGTGGTGGCTTCGACCGGAACCTCAGGAACGAGCGACTTGTTCGCGGGCAATGGGATTTCGGGCCGGGCTTCGACGCCGGATTGTCTCGGTGCCTCGGCGCCCAGAAGTGCTTCGGCCATCGCTCGATAATCGGGAGCTTCCGCGGCGATCCCCGCCGGCATTCGGGCCAGCACTCGGGGCGCCAGACGCAAGGCGTCAAGGGCCGCCACGGTCGCGGGATGAAGTTCGACCACGCGTCGGAGATACAACTCCGAAGAGACCGGATCATCGATCGAGAGGTACCACTCGGCGGTGGTCAGGAACTTGCGAGCCACCGACTCGTCGATTCGCACCAACAGCGCATCCGAGCCGATCCGTTGGGCGAGACTCGGTTGAGTGATGCGGAGGAGTTCCAGTCGGCGTTTGGCGTCCCGGAGCCCCTTGTCGTCATACCGCGGCCCGTGGTACGAGGCGAGATAGGCCTGGATGAGTCGTTCCCGTGCCTTCTCGATCCGTTCGGATCTGGGGTAGTTCTGCACGAACAGGTCGTACGCATCCGCGGCCAGTCGCATCTGGGAGTTGTCGAAGTAGAAGTCCGCGAGTTTCATGCCCGCGTCTTCGGCGAGACGGCTTCCGGGGAGTCGTTCCTGAATTCGAATCAGGAGTTCCTGAGCATCATCCGACGCATCGACGATGCGGATCGTGCCGAGGAACTTCCTCTTCAGGCCATCCGCGTACGCGACCGCGATCTGGTATTCGCGTTCCAGCGCGGTGACGAACGCTCGGCTTCCCGAGTACTTCCGAGTGATCGCTTCGTAGTCGAAGAGCGCCTTGTATTCGTCGCCCATCTCGACCAGGGCATCGCCCCGAACCAGCAGCATCTCGGGGCGGACTTCGCCGCCCGCGAACTTGTCGAGGTAGGCCGAGGCGAGGGCCCGCGCCCGTTGGGGTTCGCCGAGGGCGAGGGCCTTGCGAGCCTGAAGCACCTGATTGGCGGCGATATCGACCTTGCCGTCTCCCTCCACTTCCCAGCGGTCATCGGGACCGAGTTCGAACGTCTCCTGACGAGCGGACGCGGCCCCATCCAGCCGCAGCATCACGGCCAGGGTCATCAGAAGTCCGAGGGCCGGTCGAAGGAGTCGAAGTGAGGAGAGAACCCGCATGGGGGCATGGTACGGAACCCGAGGCCTCCGGGTGGGGTTCGGAGCGGCGGGAAGGCGCTTCGGGAGCACGCGGAGGATCTTCGGTGGGATATTCTCATACTCATGTCGACTCTTGTGATCTTCAATCCCATCTCCGGTGCCGGTAGAGCAGTACGAATGGCGGAGGCTCTTTCCAGAGTGGCCGCGGATCAGGGGGTCGAGATGGAATTGATGGAGACCAGCCCGGCCCCGCCAGAGACCTGGTTGCGGGCGCCGCTCCGCGACCGACGCGCTCTGGTGGTCATCGGCGGCGATGGGGCGGTTCGATCCGCCGCCGCGGAAGCGGCCATCGCCGGCATTCCCCTGATCCACATGCCGGCGGGGAACGAGAATCTCTTCGCCCGCGAGTTCGGGATGACCACGGATCCCGACGAGGTGGTTCGTCGCCTTCGGTTCGGTCAGGTGCGGAAGCTCGATCTGGCACATGGTCGGATTGAAGGATCGCCCGACGAAGTGATCGTGCTCATGGCGTCGATCGGTTTCGACGCGGACGTCGTGCATGACCTCGCGTCGAATCGCCGGGGCCCTGCCAATCACCTCTCCTACCTTCTCCCGGTGTTGCGGAGTCTCTTCCGTTTCAAGCCGTCCATGGTCGAGGCGATCGTCGATGGGGAGCGGGC
>JABABZ010000061.1 GCA_014237965.1 Phycisphaerales bacterium
TCGAGCTGGATTCCAATCGCCTGGTACGCGGTCTCTACGACGTTCGTGGCGAGCACACCGGTGTCCCGATGGCAGGTGCTCGGTCTGCAGTTCGTAGCCGCAGCTCTTGCACCGGCTCTTGCTGGGAGGTCGCCACGTGAGGAACAGTCGCTGGGGAAGCCAGAGCAGGAAGATCACCATGAGGACCAGCACGTTCAGGTTGAAACCCTGGAGCAGGGTGATGAGGAGTGTGGCGAGGAAGTCCGACTCCTCGAGCTGGATTCCAATCGCCTGGTACGCGGTCTCTACGACGTTCGTGGCGAGCAGGCCGGGCCAGACATCCACCATGACGCCGAGCGGAATGATGGCCGAAGCCAGGAGTCGCATCGCGAATCCAGCCCGGAAGGTCCGTCGCATGAACGGTCGCTCAAGAAAGTCTCGAAAGAGCCTGCTTGTCGAGATGAGCGAGAGCGCTGCGGCGAAGATGGCCACGCCCACCAGCATCGCGGAGACCGAGAAGTCCTCCACGCCCCAGAGAAAACTCGGCACCGCGGAGATCCCGCAGATCAAGGACCAGAGAACCGCTCGGCGAAGGATCATCTCGCGATCCGAAGGCCGCGGCCTGGTCGTAGGAAAGGGCTGAGACAACGGAAGAGTCATCGCGGGACCTGGCAGTGGGTCACGGGAATTCTCCGAAGAGGAGTCCGAAGATCGCGGTGATACCCGCCTGGACCACGGCCGTGGCGATGAACGCGGCGGCAACCGTCAGAAGGAACCGTCCGAGACCGACTCGGTCGATCCATTCTGCGCGGGCCCCGATCGGTCCCGCGTTCGATCCGCATTCGGGGCAGATGTCGTTGGACAGATGGCTGGAATGCCCGAGGTCGTACCCGCACTTCGAACATGACTGCGGGGACCGGGGTCGCCAGGTCATGAAGGCGGACTGGAAGAGCCAGGCGGCGCCGACGATGAGCAGGATCTCGACGTTCAGGAAACACCCCTGCAAGAGCGTCTCGAACAACGTGATGACGAATCCCTGGGGGGGGAGCTCTGAGACCATGCTCGCGAATTCCCCGATCTGAACCGTCACGATCCCGGGCATCATGTCCAAGATGAAGCCGATGGGAAAGACGACGAGCGATGCCAGCACTCGGAGTCCGAAGCCGATCTGCACGGAACGGCGAACGAACGGTCTTTCAAGTCGCATGCGGAACACCTTGCTCGCCGAGATCACTGCGAGCAACAAGGCGAAGCAGAAGATTCCGATCGTCATCGCCAGATAGGCGCTGGTGGTGTTATGGCCGGAGATGACGGCGAGGAAAAAGCTGGGGGCGGATGACACCGTGGCGATGGCGAGCCAGATCACGAGTCGCCGGAAGACCATTTTCGGCCAGCCTGTCTCGGGGCGACGCTCGAAGTCGGCGGAAGGTGGGGCCATCGTTGCGGAACCGAGATCTCCTTTCTCGGGGAGTGGTGTGGTCGGCGGGTTCACTCGCGAGGCGGGACTCGACTCGATCACTGAATGATCTCCTTCACGATCTTCGCCGGCTCGACGCCGGTCAGTCTTACGTCGAGGCCTTGATGCGGGACGCTCAGTCGCTGGTGGTCGAGTCCGAGCAGGTCGAGCATGGTCGCGTGGAGATCCCGGACGTGAACCACGTCCTCCACGGCGTTGTAGCCGAGTTCATCGGTCGCTCCATGGCACACGCCGCCCTTGATGCCGCCGCCCGCGAGGAACATGGAGAATCCCTTGATGTGATGATCGCGGCCCGGGTCGGCACCGCCTCCCTGTGACATCGGCGTGCGGCCGAATTCTCCACCCCAGACGATCAGGGTGTCCTCCAGCATGCCGCGACGCTTGAGATCCTGAATCAACGCGGCCGTCGGTTGATCGCAATTCCTGCAGCAGACGTCCATGTACTGCTTGAGGCCTCCGTGGTGGTCCCATCCGCGGTGGTAGAGATGAATGAAGCGCACGCCTCGTTCGGCGAGCCGACGGGCGAGGAGGCAGTTGCTCGCGAAGGATCCATCGCCCGGCGTGGCGCCGTACATCTCGAGCGTCTCCTTCGATTCGTCCTTGATGTCCATGAGCTCTGGAATCGACGCCTGCATTCGGAATGCGAGTTCATGCTGCGCGATTCTCGATTCGATCTCCGGGTCCCCGGTGGTCTCCGCTCGGAGTCGATTCAGGTCACGGACCGCATCGACGAGGTGGGATTGGCAGTCGGAGGTGATGCCCGGCGGATTGCCCACGTAGTGGACGGGTTCGCCCTGGCCATGAAACTCCACGCCCGAGAGTCGACTGGGAAGAAACCCGCTCGACCACTGCCGCGCCGCGATCGGCTGGGGATTCCGGCCGCCCACGCTGGTGAGCACGACGAATCCGGGAAGGTCTTCGTTGATCGAGCCCAGTCCGTAATTCACCCAGCTTCCCATGCTGGGTCGGTCGGGGACGATGGTCCCCGTGTTCATGAACGTGTGGGCGGGATCATGATTGATCTGTTCGGTCACCATCGATTTCACGATGGCGATGTCGTCGGCGCAGGTCGCGATGTGCGGCAGATAGTCGCTGATCGTCTGCCCGCTTTCGCCATGCCGGGAGAACCCGGCACGAGACCCGAGACATCGAAGGTCGGCTCCCTGCAACTGGGCGATGGGCATGCCATCGGTGAACGATGCAGGCATCGGCTCGCCGTCCAGTTCGGTCAGGCGAGGTTTCGGATCGAAGGTCTCCAGATGGCTCGGGCCGCCCGCCATGCAGAGGAATATCACTCGCTTCGCTCGGGGAGCGCGTGGCGGAACGAGCAATCCCTCGGCGCCTGCAGTCGACGTTCCGAATCCCGGCATCCACTGGGACAATGCTGCAGCGCCGACGCCCATCGAGAGCGAGCCGAGGAATTGTCGGCGATTGACCCGTTCGATCTCCCGAAGGATGTGTTGGGGAAGTTCAGTCACGGTTGAAGGTCTCATGAAGATTGAGGATGGTCCGGCCGACATGCGTCCAGGCGGCGAGCTCCGAGACTTCCAGGTCGTCCGGGATCGGGGTCGTGCCGATTCCCAGGAGGGACCTGGCGGCTTCAGGGTCCGTCGCGACCTCGTGTCGGGCCTGCCTGAGCACGTCGCTCAGAATCCGGATCTCCGCAGGATCGGCGGGTCGAGTGGTGGCAAGTCGCATGGCGAGGTCGAGTCGGTCTGAATCCTCGAGGTCTTCGAAGGACAGTAGCCGGCGTGCAAGCCCCCGGGCGGACTCCAGGAAGACCGGGTCGTTCATCAGTACGAGGGCGGCGAGCGGGGTGTTCGATTCGTTCCGTCGAGCGATGCAGGCTTCGCGGGTGGGTGCATCGAACGCCTTGAGCATCGGATGCAGGAATTGTCGTTGCCAATGCACGTAGACGCCTCGTCGCCATTGGTTCTCGTCGTCGGTCGCGAGATACCTTCGAACGGGGAAGTTCAGATGTCGGTAGTAGCCGCCGGGTTGAGGGGGCTTGACGCTCGGGCCGCCGGCCCGATCGACCAGGAGACCGCCGACCGAGAGCGCGGTGTCTCGGATCGCTTCCGCGGACAGGCGATGACGGCTCTGGCGGGCGAAGACCAGGTTGCCCGGATCGGTCTTCAACTGCCGCGGGCTGGCGATGGAGCTTCGGCGGTAGGTGTCCGAGAGCGTGATCTCGCGAACGAGTCGCTTGATGTCCCAGCCGGATTCGATGAAGTCGAGTGCGAGGTGATCGAGGAGTTCCAGATTTCCCGGCGGGCGTCCCTGACCACCGAAGTCCTCGACCGAGGGGCAGAGCCCTTCGCCCAGGAGCATCGCCCAGATGCGATTGACGAAGACTCGTGCGGTGAGTTCCCCGATTCCGCCCTGGGCTTCGGGTGTCACGAGCCACCGGGCGAGTTCGAGCCTTCCGGCACGACCTTCATGCTCCAGCACGCCGAGGAACGCGGGGATCGCCGGTTGGACGATCTCGCCTTCATCGTCCATCCAGTCGCCCCGTCGGAGGATGCGGACTTCCCGAGGGTCTTCGAGCGACCGGGTGAAGAGCGTCTTCGGGAGCATCGCGTCGTGCGCCGCGACCGATGCGAGCGCGGCCTTGAGCCCGTTCTGCGCCTCGAGCACCGAAGGTGATTCGCGGGCCTGTCGATCACGGAGCACCTGCCGTTGTTCTTCCGTGCGAGTCGAGCGTGGCGTGTCGAGCGCTTCGATCACGGCCGCGGGTGCCACGGAGTCCGCCATGATGCTGCAGGCGTCCCAGTGAGCGACGCCGCCGAACTGCGTGAAGGCGATTCCGTTGATCTCCGCGCCGGCTTCGATGCCGAGAAGGCCTGCGGACACCTCGAGTCGAACCCACTCGTCGAGGGGGGGGAGTGCGCCTCGGCGCCGATATCCGGAATGGTCTTCGGGTCTTCGGCCGTAGACGATCTGGTCACCACCCCACACTGCCCGGTGTTCCCAGTTTCCTTCGACATTGACCTGAAGCATCACGGACTTCGGAGGGTCGGATGGATCAAGATGGACCCATGCCGTGATTCGATCATCCGGCTCGACCGCGATTCTGCGGGTCGTGTCCACGGTGTAGTGCTGGATGAGTCCCTGGCTCGCCTGTCGCCGATACGTCTCTCCGCGGATCGGTTCGAGACCCTCGGAACGTTCGAACGCCCAGTCGCCTTGCGATGTTCCTCCGGTATCCAGGACGTCATCGACCCAGATCTCCTCGGTCGGCATGCGGGAGGCCAACCGAGTCTGGAGTTCCTGTTCCCAGGTCGCCTGCTCCTCGGTGAGTGCCGAGGTCGCCGCGTCGAGTCGCCGTCTCGCGGCGGTGGCCGCATCTTCCAGTGAGGCGCGACGCCGGCGAGCGTCGTCATCGACGACCTGCATTTCCGGGATCCGCCGGGTCGGTGTGGAGTTGAGGCCGTCGTATGGCTTCCGAAGATGCTCTTCGTCGTCGATGTCGGCGAAGAAGGCTCCGAACGCATGGAAGTCGCGGGCGGTGAACGGATCGTACTTGTGATCATGGCATTGAGCGCATCCGAGCGTGGCGCCCATCCAGACCTCCGACGCGTTGCGGACGCGATCCGCCATGTAGATCGCGCGGTACTCCATCAACTGGAGGCCGCCTTCATGACTCGTCTGCAGGAGCCGGTTGTATCCGGAGGCGATGAGCTGGTCCTGCCCGGCATCGGGAAGGAGATCGCCCGCCAGTTGTTCGATCGTGAACCGATCGAACGGCAGGTTCTGGTTGAAGGCGCGGATCACCCAGTCTCGGTAGGGCCAGGTGTGATGCTCCTGGTCGCCGTGGTAGCCGACGGTATCCGCATAGCGGACGAGATCGAGCCATTTGGTCGCGAACCGTTCGCCGAAATGATCGCTCTCCAGGAGTCGATCGATGAGTTTCTCGTAGGCGTCTTCACCGTGGTCCGCGAGATGGGCGTCGATCTCCGCGATGGTCGGAGGAAGTCCGCCGAGATCGAAGCTCGCACGACGAAGAAGCGTGAGGCGATCGGCGGGTGGTGCCGGTTCGAGGCCGGCGGATTCGACGCCTTGCAGAATCAGTTCGTCGATCGTGCCTTCGGCGGATCGTCCATCCCGCCGGGAAGGCGTGATGTAGGCCCAATGCGGGCTGAAACTGGCGCCCTCTTCGATCCAGCGTTTCAGGATCTCGCGTTCGGCGGCGTCGGGCCGGTCGTGGGCCGATCGCGGTGGCATGGGATCTTCGGCGTCGGTGACTCTCAGCCAGAGTTCGCTCGCCTCGGCATCGCCCGGCACGATCGCGAAGACGCCGGGAGCGAGTTCGCGGGTGGCGGATTCGAAGTCGAGCAGGCTCAGATCCGCTTCCCGAGCTTCAGCATCGGGGCCGTGGCAGGCGAAACAGTGCCTCGAAAGAATGGGGCGGACATCGCGTGTGAAGTCGAGGTCGGGCGTCTGCGCCGCGGCATTTGCCGCGAGCAGAATCGTCAGAAGTCTGAGTGGGCTGCGTATCACCACTCGCACCGTATCACCGCGATCGGGACGGGGCAAAGGCTCGATCCCAACCGACGCGGTCCTCGTCGAAAGCGCTTCGTTCAGGGGCAGACGCCCCACCCGCCGAGCAGGAGTCCGAGGTCGGCCCCGTTCACGTGTCCGTCGCCATTGAGATCGGCGATGCAGGGACCCTTGCCGCAGACACCCCAGGCACCGAGCATCAGTCCGAGATCGGCGCCGTTCACCACGTTGTCCCCGTTGAGATCGCCGACGCAAGGAGCGGCCGCGACGATGGTGAGGCTGGCCTGCATGCCGGCGCCTTCGCAATGATTCGCGATGTTGCAGAAGTACCCGAGGGTCCCTTCCGCGAGATCCGATGGGAGCGTCACCTCGACCGTGGGCGTGACCGAATTCAGGCTGGAGTTGATCGAGAACCCGTCGTAGGAACCCGGCGTGCAGTCGGTGCCGCTGGTCACGGTGTGGCTGCCGCTGGTCTGCTGCCAGATGATCGTGTCGCCCGGAGCGACGGTGATGGTCGAGGGTACGAAGGAGAAGCCCACCTGCTCGATCGTATGAGTTTCCGCGATCGCGGTGAGGGCGATGGCGAAGGAGACGAAAACTGGTGCAAGATGGCGCATGATGTTCGGTATCCGGGAGTCGGTAGGAGACGTCAATTCGACGTTTCCAGTATCTCCTCCAGCTCGGTGAAAATCCACGGAAAACCGATCGATGAGGGCTCCGGCGTGTTCCGGAGGCTCGCAGATGGGTCTGGTGGAGATTGCCGTGGACGAGGTTGCTTCAGCTGCCGCCCATGACGAGGCCTGCAAACTGGATCTCGATGATCTGCTCGCCCGGAATATCGGTGGTGATCGCCACGATTCCCTTGAAGGAACCGGATCTGGTGGGAGCGTTTCCGGAGAGGGTGAGTCGCCACCTGGTGCGGTTTGCGTCGATCGGTTCGACGGTGGCGGACAGGCCGTCGGGGCTCTTCACGACGGTTGCGGACGTGCAATCAAGTGGTGTTCCGTCGGCTCGGCGGAGCGTCGTCGTCTTGAGGATCTCCTGACCCGGTCGCAGGCTGAGGAGGGGAAGCAGGGTTTCTTCCGCATTCACCTCGCCTTCGAACGAACCGTTGACCACGAACCGCATCTCGATCGGTCGGGGGCCGTCGGCGGTCTGGATGGTTCCCGAGACCAGCATGCTGCCGTTCTGCCATCCCCAGGGAGTCGTGCCGGGAAACTCGACGTCGACTCGCCAGGTGCCTCGCCGTGCTCCTTGCGGAGTGGTCTCGGTGATCGTCCCCGTGACGTCGGCGGTGAGGTCTCCAGTGAAGGAGACATCCGTCAGCGAGCAGTCTTCGGCGAGGGCGCTCATCTCGATCGACCCGATGTGGAGTTCGCCGAAAGCCAGTCGGCCCATCGCGAGAAATCGCGGCTCTGCTTCAAGGGTCGGTTCCACCTCGGCCTTCAGAGTGACCGTCGTGACGGGAATGAGGGGATCGGAAGAGACGACCTGAATGTACTTCTGCTGCCGTCCGGCGGACTTCGGCGTGAAGTCGAGCGTGAAGGATCCCTGCTCGCCCGGCGCGAAGGCCTGGTCGTTCTCGAAACCGATCGTCGTGCAGCCACAGGTGGGAATCACCCGTTCGATCGTCAGGGTGTCGCCCCCGACGTTCTGGAAGCGGACTTCAGCGGTTCGGGTCTCGTAGTCCGCCACCGTGCCGAGGTCGATCGTCTGGTTCTCGATCTTCAGGCGAGGATCAGATGGGTCCGCTGCCTCGGCGGCGGTTCGCGGGCGAGGGGGGGCCGGATCGTCGCATCCGGAAAGGACGAGGACGCCGCTCGTCGCCATGAACGCGGAGATGGCGACCGGTTTGAAATGGTCCAGGAAGGGGATCTTCGTCATCGGGGGCGGCTCTCAAGCGGTACAGGATCGCGGATCGGGGTGGTAGTCTAGTCTCGCGTCGTTCGATGAGGGATCCCCGAGAGGGGCTTCTGGGTCGTCAGGCGGCCGTGTGGGGCGTCCGTTTCGGGTTTCGGTTCGATATCCGGATGATTGCCCCGTATCATCCCATCTCGATCTCCACCCGCCGATTCCGGCACCACGACGGTGCCCGAGGTGAGTGAGCAGCGGAGCCGGTCGGTTCCGGGCGTGACCCGCGCGATCCAGAGGGTGATCGTCACGGACGTTGCCGAAGATGGCATCGTGCCCGTTCGAGTCGGGCCTGGCGGAACGCATCGTCTGGCCGACCGTCCGCTCCAACCGGGTGACGTCGAACGTCTTCGGAACGCCAATGACCGCTCAAGTCGTCGATCAGGAAAAGTCAATCCGGCTCACTGCGCCGAAGGCGACCGTGCCCAATCGGGTGCGGTGGGAATATGCGGTCCCGATTGTCGGGTTGCATCTGCTTGCGTTGTTGGCGTTCATTCCCTGGTTCTTCAGTTGGACCGGGGTGATCGTGATGATCCTCGGCGTTCACGTCTTCGGTCAGGCGATCAACCTCTGCTATCACCGGATCCTCACGCATCGGTCCCTGAAGGTTCCGAGGTGGCTCGAGCATGGTTTCGTGGTGATGGCGCTCTGCTGCATGGAGGACACGCCGGCGAAGTGGGTCGCCATGCACCGTATTCATCACAAGCACTCCGATCACGAGGATGATCCGCACAGTCCGCTGGTCGCCTTCCTCTGGGGCCATCTGGGTTGGCTCGTGGTCAAGAATCGGGATACCCACAGCCTTGCGTCCTATCGGAAGTTCGCACCGGACATTCTGAAGGACCCGTTCTACATGAAGCTGGAGAAGTCCTACGCCTGGGTCTGGATCTACATCCTCCATGCCGTGCTCTTCGCCGCGGTCGGTTTCGGTCTTGGTCTGGCGATCGACGGATCGGCGGCGGCCGGATGGCAGTTCGGTGCAAGCCTGCTCGTCTGGGGTGTCTTCGTGCGAACCATCGCGGTCTGGCACATCACGTGGTCCGTCAATTCGTTGACTCATCTCTTCGGATACCAGAGCTACCAGACCTCCGACCACAGCCGGAACAACTGGTTCGTGGCGATTCTCACGGTCGGTGAGGGGTGGCACAACAATCACCATCACGATCCAGCGAGCGCTTCGAATCAGCACAAGTGGTGGGAACTGGACATCACCTACTATCAGATCCGAATGCTCGAGTGGGTGGGACTGGCGACGGACGTCACACGTCCGCGACACCTTCGGCATGCAGGCCGCGCGGCGATGCCGAGTGAACGGGACGCCCCTTCGAAGTCCGACGGCTGAAGCGATTGCTGGACGAATCCGAGATGAATCGAACCTTCTTGAAGTGGTTGATCGCGATCTGCCTGATCGAGGGCCTGTCGACGCTGGTGCTCTTCTTCCACGCGATGCCGATGAAATACATCTTCGGTCGGCCCGAATGGGTCTCGGCCGTCGGGCCGATTCATGGCTTCCTCTTCGTCGTGCTGGTTCTGATGTTCGTCGTGGGCCGACGCGTCGTGCCGCTTGGAGACAGACTGTTCTTCGCAGGGCTTGTGGGTGCGGTGCTTCCGTTCGTGCCCTTCATCGTCGACGTCTGGCTGGTCAGGCTTCTTCGTGAAGACTCGAGCCGGCGATCCTGACGAGCGGGATCAGAAGTCTCGGCGTTGGGTCGGAATCCGGTAGAAGCCTTCGCCGGTCGATTCGAGCTCGCCCTTCGCCGCCAGAGCTCGCCAGACTTCCGGCGGAAACTGATTCGGTGGAATGATCGCGTCGAAGTCCGCGTCCTTTCCACTGGAAAGCGGGCTTCGTGCCAGTTTCGATTCGTGATCGAGCCGGGTGAGTTTCATGCGCTTCCGATACGCCCGCATCGCATCTCGAAGCGTCTCCGCGGGGATCTCCGGGCCGGCTTCGATCTCCGGTTCCGAGGCGGGAATCTCGAGTTCGGGATCACGCAAGTGGGCGACCAGCTGGTCGATCAGATCCAGATCCCGGTTTGCCACCGCGCGGGCGACCAACGACGCATCGGCCTTGGCCTTCAAGAGGAGTCGCTGCACGGCGCCCCACTCGGGACCGGTCTTCTCCGTGGAAAGCGACGCGCGAGTCGTGTCGATTTCGACCAGCGCAGCTTCCAGATCGAAGGCGACGGCGGGGCGACCGGAGCCCGGCTTCTTCTTCTTGCGTTTGGGTTTGGCCATGCGGCTCAGGCTAACAGATGAGGGCCGGGGCACGGACTCGCCTCTTCGCGTCCCAGAGGCGGCGCAAGAAAAAACCCCGCCGAAGCGGGGTTGGTTCGATTCGAGCGTCGGTGCTCGACGATCAGGGGCAGATGCCCCAGGCGCCGAGAATGAGCCCGATGTCGGTTCCGTTGACTTCGCCGTCCTCATTGAGGTCACCGAAGCAGCCCGGTCCGGCCTTGCCACAGGATCCCCATGCGGAAAGCAGCAGACCGATGTCGGCGGCATTCACTTCTCCGTCTTCGTTGAGATCACCGAAGCATCCGTCGCTCTCGCAGGAGACCGCGGCGAACGTCGCCACGAAGCCGGCGCGGTTGAACGTGCGGGCGTCGTCGATGTCGTAGCCCCAGGCGAACGTGAAGCCCTCCGGACGGATGTAAGGGCCGATCGTATCGCCGAACTCGCGGTTCTCGGATCCGTCGAGGCGAATGAAGTAGTACTCGACATCGATGAAGATGTTGCCTTCGTCGCCACAGATGTTGGCGCCGTCCACGGGGAATGCGGGGAGGTTGTAACCATTGCCCAGGTCGATGACGAAGTCCGTCGCTTCCTGAAGTCCGCTGGCGGTCGGCACCAACGTGTTCATTCCCTCGGTGACGAAGGGTGAGCCGTCGGCCGTGAAGGCTTCGAATGCGACGGAGTAGGTTCCATCGCCATTGTCCTGCGAGGTGGCCTGCATGAATCCGACGACGGACGGAGGTGGATTCGGATCATATGCCGGAAAGACGCCGCCGTTGACCACGGGCGTCGCGGGATTCCCGGGAAAGTTGAAGTTGGCGCCGAGCGGAATCGCGCCGGCGAGGACGAATTCCTCGGGAACGACGGCGAGGGCGTATCCGCCGGAATAGGTGTCGGGTGTCTTGTCGCCTGCAAGGGCCAACGGGGCGACCGTCGCGACGATGCTGGTGATGAGGAGGTTCTGGATGGTCATCTTCGTTTTCTCCGAGAGGCAATTCACTGGAAGCGCTTCAAACTCCGCCCGCGGCGGAGAGTCGGTCTCAAGTCCTTCTGGGGCTCGGGTCGATGCAAATGAAGTCCCAAAGTACCCCGAAAACTGGAAAAACCCCTCATGAATTCCAGCCTGATTTGGAGGCGGTTTCTCCAGTGCTCGCCGAGGCGGATTTTTTCGGCTTCGAAATCCTGTTTCGGGGGTCTGGAGGTGGAATCGTCTCCCCGGCTCGAGCCGTGCGAGATTGCTTCAACGATCGATGAAAATCGATCCGCGCCGACGATCGGCGCGGACGGGTGCGAACTTCAGGTCGTTTCAGAGAGTTGGATAAGAAGACCGTGATTGGTTTTGGATCTCGCTCTGGTCCGCAACTTCAGACGCTTCGGCATCCGCGAAGTCGTTGGTGGGTCATCGGACGGTTCGACGGGTCATTCGGTGGTCTCTTCGATCCTCCGAACATCCTCTGCGACGCATCGATCTCCAGCGGTTGAATCCTCGGAACCCGCCCGGCGAAACGCTCGACGTGCCCCGTACCGAGGAATTGCATTCATGAGTATCCGCGCGCTTCGAGTTGCTTCGATCCTGATTCTTCTGGCGGTGTCGGCGGACTGATCCGGTCAGGAGCCGAAACGATCCACACGGCGCGACGACCAGTCGCCTTCCGGCTCGGACTCGATCATCGCGTCGTAGAAGATTGGAAGTAACTTCACCGCATCGCTGCAGATCGGGCCGTTCGCGACGTCCGGCGGCGCCATCGCGCAGGAGTCGTAGAGGCGTTCCAGCGCGATCGTGGCCAGCCGCTCCCCGGATACCGTCCCGAGTTCGTTTGCGAACTGCATGAAGAAGTAGAGCATCTGGAGACGATTGGGGCCGAGTTCGTCGCCCGCAGCGACAAAGTCGGCGTCGATCTGGTCAAGATGTTGGATGGCTGCCTCGAGATCACCGGTCTTCAGGTGTGCCAGTGGAAGATAGAGGCCGGTCTGCAGGGTTGGCGCGGCGGTCGGGCCGAGCAGTCGTCGACGGATCGACAACGCGGTCTCCAGGATCGGAATGGCCTCGTCGTACTGGAGCAACTGGAATTTGAGTTTCCCGAGTTCGTGTCCCGCGGTCGCGGTCCGCACGTGTTCGCGACCGAATCGCCGCCGAGTGATCTTCGCGGCCTCCTCGAAGGCCAGGATCGCCGCCGGGAAGTCTCCCGCCCCGAACTCTAGGCGACCGAGGTTCACCAGAACCCGGTCGAGGTCCTTGGCCTCCTCCGGATTTGAACGCATCGACTCGATCGCGGACTGGAGCAGCGGCCGGGCCTCGCCGAGTTCTCCCTGAAGCACGAGGACTGCGCCGAGGTTCATCTCGATCACCCCTGCACGGGCGGCCGCGTCTGACAAACCCTCCTTCGATCGTTCACGAAAACCCTCGAGCGCCTCCATGAACGAGATCTTTGCCTCGTCGTATCGCCCCTTGGACACCAGAGCCGTCGCGAGCGAGTTCTGCGCCTTTAACGACTGTTCATCGAGACGTCCGTCCGGTCCGCGGCCGACCTCCACCTGCAGGCGAAGAACCTCGATCGCTTCGTCCACCCGCTGCAGTTGGATCAAAATCTCCGCAAAATTCGCATGGGCGCGACGCCGGTTGCGACCCTCCGCCGACTCAAGTGACGTCCAGAGCTCAATCGCCACGCCATAGGCTTTCTCGGCTTCAGCCAGTCGGCCGAGATTGCCGAACGTCTGGCCGACGAATTCCTGGAGGTACGCCATCGTCTTCGGATCATCGGCGATCGCGGGCAGGGCCTGCTGCGTTGGCTTGACGATGTGGGCGATCAGGAGATCGGTCGCCACGTCTGACGGATTGAACCAATCCGCGGAGGATCTCATCGCGTCGATTGCGTTGATGACCGCATCCTCGTCAAGCCCCGCCTTCCCCATTGAGGCGTCGAGACGATCGATCATCCGGTCGACCATGAAGTCGCCGATCTCGGCGGGTTTCATCTCCCCGATCGTGTAGAGGAAGAGCTGGAGGGAGTTCTCGGTGCGCTCTTGCTGTCGCACGACATCTCGCATCGCGGCCCGGGTCTCGCCTTCCGCCTCGACCGCGGCCACTCTTGCATTCTCCGCCTTCACCGCGAAGACGGACACCGCCACGAGCGAGATCACGATCACCAAGAGGGTCGTGGCGATCATGGCCACCACCGGCTTGTGCTTCCTCGCCAGACGCTGGAGCGTTTCGCGGGTGGACGGCGGTCGGGCGGTGACCGGCTCGTCGTCGAGAAAACGCTGGATGTCGTCGCCGAATTCGCTGGCGGACCGATACCGACGAGCCGGATCCTTCTCGATCGCCTTCGCGCAGATCATCTCGAGGTCGCCGTCGCAGTCGAGTGCGACCAACGAAAGCCTCGGAACCTCGACCTCGTGAATGGCCGTGGCCGCTTCGGCGAGCGTGGTCGCCCGGACTTCGTACGCCTGTTGTCCCGCGAGTAGCTCGTAGAGAATTAGCCCGAGCGCGTAGACATCGGTCGACGTGTCGATGTTCTCCGAGCCGGCGATCTGCTCCGGTGACATGTACTGGAGCGTCCCGACGATCTCCTTCTGCTGGGCGTCCAGGCCGCCCTCCACCGCTCTTGCGACGCCGAAATCGATGACCTTCGGATTCCCGTCGTCGTCGGCGAGGATGTTCGGCGGCTTGAGGTCTCGGTGAATGACGCCACGGGCGTGGCCGAACGCGACGGCATCGCAGGCTTTTCGGAAGAGCTCGAGACGGCCGCGAACATCGAGATCAACGTCACGAGCGTAGTTCGTGATGGGGCGAGCCCCAGCCACGTATTCCATCGCAACGTACGGAACATGTCCGGTCTCGTTCTTGTAGATCCCCGCCTCGTAGAGCTCCGCGATCCCAGGGTGGTTGAGCCGCGCGAGGGTCTCGACTTCGAATTCAAATCGCTGCAGCGCTGCGGGCGTCGCCAGACCGAGCTTCATGACCTTGACCGCCGCCTCCCGGTCGGGATGTTCCTGTCGGCCGAGATAGACCGATCCCATCCCCCCGGAACCGAGGAGCTTCAGGACCCGGAACTCAGCAATCCGCTCAGGCATCCGGCTGAACGCGGATTGACCGGCCGACGATTCATTCGGGACATCCGAACCCGGCCCGGACGCGGAGGACGGTTCTGCCGCTCCGCTGTCGTCGAGATCGATGGTGGCGTCGAGCCGACCAGCGGGCCCACCCGAGCCGACGTCGATGTCGATCGTCGCGGCGAGTTGGGGTGGGTCTGCCGCATCGAGTTCGATCGTCTGGTCGGGGTCCAGGTCCGCGGCCGGCACCTGGTCGATGGTGTCGTCGTCCGGCATCGAGTCCAGTACGAACTCCTCGCCCATCGTCACGTCGTCGAGGGCGTTCTGGACGCGGAGCTCGAGTCCGAAGTCTCCGCCGCAACGTTCGCGGATTTGAGCGGCTTGGTCTGCCACCGGAAGCTTCCTGATCTCGTCGAGAATCCGATTGATGTCAGGGGTTTCGGGGGATTCGTTGGACATGAGCTCGCTCGCGGGCGGGTCGAGAGGGGGGACGTGGGTTTACG
>JABABZ010000062.1 GCA_014237965.1 Phycisphaerales bacterium
AAGGATATTGAACAGGTCCGGATGCGCCTTCTCGATCTCGTCGAGGAGTAGGACGCAATGCGGATGCTGGTCGACGCCATCGGTGAGCAATCCGCCCTGATCGAAGCCGACATAGCCCGGAGGGGCACCGATCAGCCGACTGACGTTGTGCTTCTCCATGTACTCGGACATGTCGAGATAGATGAGGGCATCGGCATCTCCGAAGAGGAACTCGGCCAGGGCCTTCGCGAGAAGGGTCTTACCCACGCCGGACGGGCCGACGAAGATGAACGAACCCATCGGGCGTCGGGGGTCCTTGAGACCGGATCGGGCCTTTCGGATCGCCCGGGCGACCGACTTCACGGCGTCGTCCTGGCTGACCACCGTCTTGTGCAGCTCGTCCTCGAGCGCGAGGAGCCGTTCGGACTCCTCCTTCTCGAGTCGGGTGAGCGGCACGCCGGTCATCTTCGACACGACTTCGGCGATGACTTCCTCATCGACGATGCCGATGGTCTCGTTCATGCGCTCCCGCCACTCCTGCTGGATCCGTTCCTTCTCCTTGCGGAGCTTCTCGGCGGTGTCTCGCAGTTCAGCGGCCTTTTCGTAGTCCGCGCCCTTGACCGCCTCGTCCTTGTCGACGGAGAGGCTTTCGATCTTCTCCTCAAGCTCGGCGAGATCAGGGGGCTTGGTCATGCTCTTGAGTCGCAGACGGGCGCCCGCTTCGTCGATCACGTCGATCGACTTGTCGGGGTGGACTCTGGCGGGGATGTATCGGCCCGAGAGTTCCACGGCGGCTCGGAGCGCACCATCGGTGATCTTCACCTTGTGATGGGTCTCGTACTTCTCTCGAATTCCCATGAGGATTTCGATGGTCTGTTCGGGTGTCGGGGGCTCGACGGTGATCGACTGGAAGCGACGCTCGAGCGCCGCATCCTTTTCGATGTACTTTCGATACTCGTCGAAGGTGGTCGCACCCACGCACTGGATCTCGCCTCGAGCGAGGGCGGGCTTGAGGACGTTCGATGCGTCGATGGCACCTTCGGCGCCACCCGCTCCCACCAGAGTGTGAAGTTCGTCGATGAAGAGGATGACGTTCTTGGCTCGTCGGACCTCGTTCATGACCGCCTTGATCCGTTCCTCGAACTGGCCGCGATACTTGGTTCCGGCCACCATCATCGCGAGATCGAGCACCACCAGGCGCTTCTCCCAGAGGAGGTCGGGGATCTCCTGGTCGACGATGCGCTGCGCGAGGCCTTCAACGATGGCGGTCTTGCCCACTCCGGCTTCACCGAGGAGGACGGGGTTGTTCTTGGTTCGGCGACAGAGCACCTGCACGAGGCGTTCGATCTCCATGGACCGGCCGATCACCGGGTCGAGTTCGCCCTGTTTGGCGAGTTCAGTGAGGTCGCGGCCGAAGGAATCGAGCGCGGGCGTCTTGCTCTTGCCCGCGGCACGACGGGGCCCGCCCTGGGCTCCGGCCGGCGGTTCGCCCGCTTCGGGAGTCTGTTCCTCGGGCTCGACGCCGGCGCCGAGCAGATTGAGCACCTCGTCGCGCACCTCTTCGAGCTTGAGGCCGAGGTTCATCAGCACCTGTGCGGCGACGCCGTCGTGTTCACGGAGCAGGCCGAGCAGGAGATGTTCCGTGCCGACGTAGTTGTGGTTGAGGTTCCGGGCTTCCTCGATCGCGTACTCGATGACCTTCTTGGCCCGAGGCGTCTGGGGGAGCTTGCCCATGGTGACCATCTCGGGGCCGCTCTTGACGAGTTTCTCGACTTCGAGGCGGACCTTCCGGAGATCGATATCCAGATTCTTGAGGACGTTGGCACCGACCCCGGAGCCTTCCTTGACGAGCCCGAGCAGGATGTGCTCGGTCCCGATGTACTCGTGATTGAAGCGTTGGGCCTCCTGGTTGGCGAGGGCCATCACCTTTCTAGCTCTGTCGGTCAGTCGTTCGAACATGGGAATCTCCGGTTTGGCTGGCAGAAGGCCAGTCACCCTCATGGTACGCACGACCTGCAAGTCGGGTCGTCCGATCCTTCAATGGCGGCAACCTCCGTGCCGGAACCACTCGTACTCCTTGCATCGGCCCCGAAAGTACGCAGATCGACCAGATATCCGGAATCGGCGCCATGAATCTGGCCGTATGGTGGAGTCGTGAAGGCCCTCGTTCCTGCCATCCTGACTGTCTGGATTTCACTCACCTGCGGCACCCGCACGTCGGCGTGGTCGGATTCTCGGCTCTCCGGGGACCTGAGGCCGGATCAGGCCTTTGATGTCGGCGTCGATCAGAGTGAGGGGATCGCCTCGGTGGCCGAGGCGGATTCGGAGCTTCCAGAGGGTGGGGTGACCCTTGCAGCACCATTCTCGCTTCGGACTCGAGATCTGACGGGGACGACCCGCGTGGGCCGGGTGGCGAGCTTCGATGATCGTGGGCTGGCCGGGGACTTCGGCACCGTTCGCTGGCTCGATCTCGCACCGCCGGATCGGTTTCGCCTCGGGCGAGAGGTTCTTCGCAAGAGTCGTCGGCATGATGCCGCGGGCCTCGGATGGCTTCTGTTCATGCTTCGGAGCACCGATTCCGGCGAATTCTGCGACCGGGCCGAGAAACTGGTTCGAGCGAGCGCCGGCGTGGATGCCGATCGGATCATCGCTGCCGCGGAGAAGCGAGCGCAGGAAGTTCGCGACACGGCCGAGCAGGTTCGTCTGGCAGCGGAGGCCGCGAGGCTCAAGCAGGGTCGGCCACACCTGCGGTCGACGTCTGTGGCGGCATGGACCGTGCCGGACCCCATGCGGCAGGGGGTGCTGGCCGAGCAACTTCGGGAGAAAGGCGAAGCAGCCGCCGAAGGTCTTGGCCTGAAGGGCGTCTGCACCGGCTCGACGGTGGTCCTCGGGTTGAAGTCACTGGATTCGCTGGCCCGGGAAGGTGTCGCATTCGACCGATTGACCAGCGAGATCGCGCCGCGGCTGGGCCTGATGCCGGGTCGTAATCCGTTCCCCGGCGCCCTTCTGGTGATGGACGTCGTCGATCACGACACGCTTCGTCTCATGGCGAGCACGATGTTCGATCACGAGGCCCCGCTCGATGATGACTCGATCCTCTTTCCGACCGACGATGGGCCGTTCGTCATCAGGGCGATGCCGGATCGGGATCGCATGAAGGCGATCTCCAAGGCGATGTCCGGCGGAGATCCACTCGAGATGCTTCGGGCGCTCGAGCGAGCTCGAATCGTGACGAGAGCCTGCCTGCTTCACGCACACACTCGGCGGTCGCTACCCCCCTGGTTGGTCGAGGGCGTCGCGGAATACATGGCGTCGACCCTCGTCGCGGATGCACCCGTCGATTCGATCCGCCGCCGTCGGGCACTGCGGTCGATGCGGAGCGGGCGCCATCCCGGTTGGATCATCGAACTGGACGGCGACGACGAAGGCTTCGATCTCGATGGCCTCGCGCGAGACGTCGCCTATGTCCTGGTCACACGTTTGTTCGAGACCGCCCCGGACCTTCCCGCCGGTCTGGTCGACGATCTCAAGAACGGGATGACGCCCGACCAGTCATTTCGCCGTCGAATGGGCGGCTCGATCAACGCCTGGTTCGACGATTCCGCCGAGTGGTTTCGATTCAACGACTGAACACCAGTCCGGTCAGCTTGGCGGTCGAGTCATTCGACGTGTCCTTGTCTGCGGTCGCTGGGTGAGACGATCTTCGACGTCGATACCCGTCTCGAACGCACCCGCCCCCTCCGGTGTGAGCCGAAGGGGGCGGGTGTTGTTGTCTTCGTCAAACGTTCTTCTGAACCGGCTCAGGCGACGCGGTTTCGTCGGCGACGGACGCCGGCGGCACCACAGGCGAGGGCGGCGAGTCCGCCGAGACCCGGGACCGCGTTAGAACCTTGCTGTCCGGCAACCACGCCCTCGTTCACGGTGCCATTGACGTACCAGGAGTTGAGCGTGAGGTCGGCGAAGCCTGAGAAATTGCTGCGGGTGATTTCGACCCAGCCGTAGTGGTAATCGCCACCACCTACGCCGAAACGCATTCCCAGGTATTTGGTCGCACCGATGGCCAGGGGACCCCACTTCCCGCCAACCGAGCCGGAGCTCTGTTGTGACGGATTGTAGTTGTATAAACTGTAGAGAAGTTCCATTCTATTTTGATTGAGTTGAAAGCTCTTTTGCGAGGAGATCGCCACGGAGTAGTCAGCGGGTCCCTGCTGCCCGCCCTGTTTCATGAAACTCAAATTGTTGTTTGGCCCCCGGACCCAACAATAGGCGGTAGAAGTACCGACCTCCGCGGTGAACCTAATATTAAAATCGTTGTTCAAGCCGGTCGCGGTCAGTGTGATTGTCCCATCGCCCAAGATCGAGTGGTTGTTGAGGTTGGCGTAGAAATCGCCAGCGTTGGCCGCGGCGGTGGCAGTCGTCGCGGCGCCAGCGGCCACCGCGTACTTCTGAATTCGGTTCATCTGTTTCATCTGTTCTCTCCACCGGATTATGTGGCTTGGATCTGATAACTCACCAACTGATAATGCTAACTGTCCACCAGTGATTCACACGTACTAAATCCGATAAACGTGTCAGTTGTCGAATATGCGCTCCATACGCCTGAATAACCGCTCCTTGACGGTGGGCGATCAGTGTTCATTCGACCGGTGGCGGTGGAGGGCAGGCCCGCCTCGCCGGTCAAGATCCGATGGTGGTCTGGCGTGGAATGACGATCGCGGATGCGACGAAGCCGGCGGCCGCGAGCCCGAGGGCGAGGAGGTAGCTCGCCGTGATGCCGGGTGCGTAGTCCACCATGTTGGCGCCACCCATTCCCTTGATCATGGTGGCCGACACGACCACGCCCACGTTGCCACTCATGATGAGCACCGTGAGCATCGAGCCGCTGGCGAGACCGACGTTCTTCTTGGGGATCGTGCCGATGCCTCCTGCCTGCGACATCGACCAGCCCCAGGAGCATCCGAATCCCACGACCAGAAGCCCGATCGCGAGCCACGGAGAGAGGTCCGACATCCAGAAGATGACGCACGCCGCAGTTTGAATGGCCGTGGCGAAGAGCAGCATGAATCGGGTTCCGATCCGGCGTTGGAGCATCGGCCCGAGAAAACCTGCGGCGGCGACCGGTACGCTCAAGTAGAGGAACTGGAAGCCTGCGGTCATCGGGTCTTCCTTGCGGACTTCCTGCAGGTACAGCGTGGTGGCGAAGATCAGGATGCACCAGCAGGAGTTGCTCAGGCTGCCACCTACCAGGTAGCCCGCGAATGTTCGATTTCCGAGAAGTCGGAGGTCGACGAGCGGGGTCTCCTGTCGGAGCTCCTGCCACGCGAAGAGCGCCAGGGTGATGACGCTGCCGGCGATGATCGAGAGCGAGGTGGTGATCGCATGGTCGCCAAGTCCTGCGATGCCGATCGAGAGTCCGCCGATACCGATGATCAGCAGCACGATGCCGACGAAGTCGAGACGGCTCGCTTCGCCGTCCTCGTTCCTGCTCTCCTTCGCGAGGATGAACATCAGAATGAATGCGAAGGCGGAAATCGGGGGGTTGATCAGAAAGACCCATCGCCAGTCGATCAACTCGGTGAAGATGCCGCCCACGACGGGGCCGATCGCCATGCCGAGCGTCGCGATGCCGGTGAGAATCGACATGGTCCTCGGTAGCTGCGATTGAGGCATGGCGGCGCCGACCACCGCGGTGGAGAGCGGGAAGAGCAGGCCTCCGCCGATGCCCAACGCGATGCGCGAAACGATCAGTTCGACGACCGAGCTCGCAAATCCGACCCAGACCGACACGGCGCCGAAGAGCACGATTCCCAGGAGCAGAAGGCGCTTCCGCCCGAATCGATCCCCGAGGGGGCCTGCGATCGCGAGGACGACGGAGAAGGAAAGGATGTAGCCGGTGATGACCCACTGGAGGCTGTCCGCCGAGACCTGGAAGTCAGCGGCCATCCGGGGAAGCGCGATCGCAGTGGCCGTGTAGTCGATCACCACGAGCATCTGGGCCATGCCCGCAGCGAAGATCAGGGCCAGTTCCGAGAAAGGAGATCGTCGCTCGTTTTCCGTCGATCCGGTCATGCGGTGGTCTCCACGACTCGTCCGTCCTCGAGTCGCACCACTCGGTCCGCGTACTCCGCGACGGTCGCATCATGGGTGACCATCACGATCGTGAGGCCGGCGTCATGACGCTTCTTGAGCAGATCGAGGATCTCCCGCCCGGTGGTCGCATCGAGGTTCCCGGTCGGTTCATCGGCCATCAGGATGCCGGGTTCGCTGGCAAGGGCCCGGGCGATCGCGGTGCGTTGCCGCTCGCCGCCGGAGAGCTGGCTCGGTCGATGACGCAGCCGATGGCCGAGTCCGAATTCTTCGAGCGTGTGGCGCGAGGTGGCGGCCTGTGGTCCGTGGCGAAGCCGCGTGCGTTCCGCAAGTACCTGTCCGATCTGAAACAGCACCACGCCGACGGCGGCTCCGAGCACGCCGCAGGTCACCGCCAGCAACGCAATCTTCGAAGGAGTCGGCGCATCGGCGGTGGGGAGAATCTCCACGCCGAACGTCGAGCCGATCGCCGCACCGACGCCGCCCCCGATCAACGCCGCCAGCAGCGGAAGGGTGGCCGAGACCCATCGGTTCGGAACCAGGCACGGAAGCATGGCGTTCTCGAGCACGGAGAGTTCGGGGAGCAGGTGATAGAACTGGAAGACGAAGCCCACGCTCCGATTTCGATAGCCGTTCAATTCGGCGCCGCCGAAGTCGCTGACTCGTCGGCCTTCGAATCGGATCATGCCACCGTCTGGATCGGGGCGATCGAGCCCACCGAGAAGATGGAGCAGTGTGCTCTTTCCACTTCCGCTGGCGCCGAGAATCGCGACCCATTCGCCGGATCGGACTTCGATGGACGCATCCTTGAGGACCTGCACGGGAACACGGCCCATTCGATACGTCTTGCGCAGACCGCTTGCAACGAGCACGGGCTCGCCTGCGGTCTCGGGTGAAGTTCGTTTGTAGTAGCCGTTCATTCGTATCGCAGGGCTTTGACAGGGTCGGTGTCGGCGGCTCTGGCGGCGGGAATCGCCGCCCCGAGGACACTGAAGACGATGGCGCCGGCCATGGTGAGAATGCCGCTGGACCAGTCGACCTCGTTGGGAATCGAGTTGAAGTAGTAGACCGCGGGATCCCACATCAGGAATCCGCGATGGAGGAGCAATGCCGTTCCAACCCCGGCCAGAAGCAGGGCGGCGACGATCGAGAGAAGAGTGCGAAGCATGCCGCCCTGGAGACCGGCGTGGACCGCGGTCCCGAGCATCACCGTCGCCAGTGCGAACGCGGTGATCCAGGTCCAGCTCGGAGCCGGTTCACCCATGGCTTCGTGGATGGCGTTGATGTTGATGACCACGCTCCAACCCAGAAGAGCGCCGAGGAAGGCGCCGACGAGCCCGATCACCAGTCCGTAGGCGAGAAAGACTCCGAGAACTCCCGGCCGTGAGGCGCCGATCGCTCGAAGAATGCCGATGTCTCTCGTCTTCTCGTGGACGATCGACCAGAAGATCGAGAGCACGAGGCCCGCGCAGACGAGATAGACGATCGAGAAGAGGATTCTCATCAGTTCACGTTCCTTCTCGACCGGGCCGATCAGGTCACGCAACTGTTCTCGCCAGGTCCGGATGCCCACGAAGGCCTCGTCCGGAGGGCGAATGGTCATGGCGTCTTCGTCGTCGATCTTCGCGGCGAACGCCGCGTAAGCGAGGTTCACGGCGTCACGCAGTGCTTCGGGGGAGACGCCGTCGGCCGCCCGGACCAGGATCATCTGCACCCGGGCGGGGTAGGTTCCGATTCGTTCCAGTTCACCCGTCTCGTCGAGCAGTCGGGTGTCGTAGATCGGCGCCTCTTCGAGGCCGAGCATTCGCTGCCCCGTCTCGAGTCCGATCATGGCTCGACGAGAGTCGATCTGATAGACGCCGGATTGAAACTCGTTGACCACGTCGAATCGTCGGTTGTCGGGTTTTTCGAGGGCGCCGCTGGTGGAGATCGGTATGAGGGTGATCTCGACGTCTCGGAAGGGCATCCAGAACGCCGGGGCCTTGACTTCATACGAGCCGTCCATTCTTCGAACCTTCGCCGCGGAGTCGATCTCCACGCCGAGGATCACACCGGGATCACCGCCCTCGGAACCAGGATCGAGGCGGGGGGACTCGTCGAAGGTCGGGATCTCCAGGCCGTTCATCTCGGCGGCGAAATCCCGGACTTCGGGTGGAGCCTCGCTCCAGACCAGACTGTCCTTGAAGTCGACGACCTGATCGAAACTCACCGGGTCGATTCCCCAGACCTGGACACCTTCGGTGCGATTGCCGTACGGAAGTTTCAAGAGTCCGAAACTCTCGACCACCGGCGTCGCCGCAAGTGCTTCCGGACGGGACTCGATCTCCTCGATCAACCGGTCGTAGTGAGGGATTCCGGGATCGGCGTACCGGACGATGACGTCGCCCATCAAGGTTCGGCCGGAGTTCAGCAGCATGTCGAGGAATCCCGACATGACACTCACCACGATGATCACCAGTCCGACGCAGAGCGCCACGGCCGCGACCGCGATGAGGGGGATGATCCGGCTGCCGAGGTATCGATTGGCGAGGAGCGGTTGGTACACGAGGATCTGGACTCGCGGGAGTCTGGGGAATCAGGTCTCGGATGGACCTGCGTCACGGATATCATCCCCGATCGGCCGGATTCGTGTCGCGATCCCGAACTCGATCAGCAGATCGGGCGGAGTGCCAATGTCGATGACCTCGATTCTCCCCGTCCAGGCGGCAGATTCCGGGTTGGACATGCCGAGTTTCGGTGCGACCATGGTCGCGGTCATGTCCGCCCGAACGCAGGCCCCCGTCGGGACCCCGCGGTCGGCGTCCAGTCCGCTGGGGACATCGATCGAGATGATCGTCGCCGTCGTGAGGTTGAGAAGGTCGATGATCGCCTCGGGGTCACCTCCGCCCAGCGGGCGATCGAGTCCGATTCCGAAGATCGCATCGACGACCAGTGTGTCCGCAAGATCCGGTCGGGCCGAGGGTTTCACCGAGCGAGATGCGTCGGAGGCGTCTCGGACCAGAGACGTCGCCGAACGAACCGGAAGACCCATCTCCCGGGCGATGTGCTCGTTGATCGCCGCATCGGTTCCAGCCCGCGCGGATCTCGTGGAGATGATCTCGACCTGAACGCCACGATTGGCGAGGAGACGAGCGACCGCCCAGCCGTCACCTCCATTGTTTCCGGGGCCGCAGATGATGGTGACCGCGGAGAGATTCGCCTCGAGGCGCACCTGATCGACGAGACGGGCGATTCCGATCGCCGCATGCTCCATCAGGACGATCCCGGGTATCCCGAATCGTTCGGTCGCGGCCGCATCGAGCCGTCGAGCGGCCGCTCGATCGAGCACGAGGTCGTACTCCGGCGGATTTTCTCCAGCTTCAATCATCGTGGGAGTGTAGTGGGGGCATCCTCAAGGCCGGCTCTGCTCGATGATCCGCGTGGATTCGTACCATGCGTGGCTCATGTCCCTCGCGATCAGCATCACCACCCTCGTCTTCGCGGTCCTCGCCACCGCCACCGCCATCTACTGGGGGTTCGTCTTCGGTCGCCTGGTGAGACTCGCCCGCCGCACTCCCGAGCTTCGGGACGGGCTTCAGCTGGACGTCGTCGACGAAAAGGTCTCCATCATCGTTCCCGCTCATGACGAGGCGCGGGTGATCGAGCGGATGGTCACGTCGATGCGGTCGCAGCAGGACATGAACATCGAATTGATCGTGGTGCTCGATCGCTGCACGGATGACACCTTCGATCGGCTCACCGAAGCGGCCGGCGGTGATCCTCGAGTACGAGTCGTCGTGAATGACACGTGCCCCGAGGGGTGGGCGGGCAAATGCAACGCGGCGGCGGTCGGTGCGGCCGAAGCCACCGGTGAATGGATCCTGTTCACCGATGCGGATGTGCGATTCGACCCCGGGGTGGTGCGGGCTGCGGTGTCGATCGCCGCCGAGAACGACGTCGATCTGCTGAGCGCCTACACCCGGCTCACCTCCGGGCACTGGTGGGAGATCATCGTCCAGCCGCCCGCGGCCATCACGCTCTTGAGGATGTTTCCGCCAGACCGCGTGAATGACGAGGAGCGGCCGCGGTCCTTCGCCAACGGGCAGTTCCTGCTCTTCCGTCGGGCGGCGTACGATCGGCTGGGAGGTCATTCCACGGTGAAGGACGATCTGCTCGAGGATCTCGCCTTCGCCAAGGCGGTGCATCGCCAGGGGGGGCGGGTTCGAGTGGTCCACTCGGACACCATGATCCAGACCAGCATGTACGAATCGCTCGACGACCTTCTCTCGGGTTGGCGTCGGATCTTCATCGAGTCCTGCCATCGCAACGTCGGGCGATTGAATCGAAACGTGATTCGCGTCGCTGGAGCCGGTCTCGGCCCCGTGGCGTCGGTGCTCGGGGCGGGCCTCGGGCTGGTCGCGTTCGACCGCGGCGAGTTCTGGATCGGCCTCGCGGGAATCATCGCCGGCGTTTGCGGGGTGGTGATCTCGGCGGTGACGCTCGCGGTCATCTTCAGACGGGGCGGGATGCCTCGCGTCGGCATACTCGGATGGCCGCTGGGTTGTCTTCTGGTCGCCGGCGCCCTGCGCCGAGGTGCCATCGATCTGGCGAAGGGGCGTCCCATTCGATGGGGCGGGCGCGAGTACGTGATCGAACCGGGCCGGTAGTGACGATTCTTTATTTCTTCTGCGCATTCAACTTCGAACGGAACCTGACGTGAAGATCCTGCTCACCAACGACGACGGCATCGAGGCTCCCGGCATCCGGGCGCTCCATGGAGCCCTTGAAGGGCTCGGTGATGTCACGACCATCGCGCCGTACACCGTTCAATCGGCGACCAGCCATGGCGTGACCTTCCATGAGCCGCTCATGGTTCACCGGACGACCATGGATGACGGGTCGGTCGGACATGCCATCGACGGCCGGCCGGCGGATTGCGTCAAAGTCGCGTTGCGATCCCTCTGGGCCGAGCTGCACGGCGAAGGAACGCGTCCGGACATCACCATTTCGGGGATGAACAGTGGTGCGAACGTGGGCATCAACGTCATCTACTCCGGCACCGTCGCCGCAGCCGTCGAAAGCGCCTTCCTCGGCGTCCCCTCGATCGCGGTCAGCCTTCATCTCGGGGACCGCGATCGGATCTTCTACGACCGGGCCGCGGAGATCGCCCGCAAGGCGATCGATCTGATCGTCACCCATCCACTCGATCCTCATGCGGTCATCAACGTGAACGTCCCGCGAACCGAAGTCGCCGATGCGCCGATGCCGCCGATCAAGGTCTGTGCGATGAACACCGCGGCCGCGGCCGACGACTACGAGAAACGATCCAGTCCGGGCGGGCAGATCTATTACTGGGCGGCGGGCAACGGAATGGAGTTCGTGCACACCCATCCGGAGACCGATGTCGAATTCCTGATGGAACGATGCGTGACCGTGACGCCGATCGAGTTCGATCTGACCGACCATTCGAGGTTGCAGACCTGGCGAGAGCGGCTCGAAGAATGAGTTCGCTCGCCGGGCCTTCGACGATCGGGCTCAGTTCAACAGCAGCTGCAGCTCGATGGTGACGGTCTGATCGCCGGTCAGTTCGGTCAACCGTTTGCCGCTGGCACGCCAGCGGAAGAGCATGTCGGTCAGTCGCTCGTCGAGTTCCTCTTCGCCGCTTCGCACCACGAGTGTCGCGTGCTTCGGCTTTCCGCTCCGATCGAACTCGATCCGGGCGACCGGATTGAATCGGGGCTGGTAGCCCAGCCATGCGACGAGCGGGATGCTCGGACGACGGGTGCGAATATTGAGGCCCTGCGCCGCGAGCGGCTTGCCCTGTTTCCATTCCGAGGCGGGGACACGCACCAGACTGGTCGCATCGGCATCCTTGTCCGCGTCGTTTCCCGGATCGGGCTCGGGATCGCCGGGCCCTTCGCCCTCGTTCTCTCCGTCGCCTTCGGACTCCGCGGGTTCGGGTCGTGGTTCCGGTGACGGATCGGGCGCCGGATCGGGAGTCGGTTCAGGGGTGGGCTTCTCTTCGGACGGTGAATCAGGCTCGTCCTCCGCCGCATCCGCGTCGGGTTCGTCTTCGGCGGTCTCGTCCTTGGTCGTCGTCTGCTCGTCGGGCTTGGTGGTCGGATCGGGGGTGGCTTCCGTTTCGGTGGTGCTGGAATCCTCCGTCGTCTTCGAATCGACGGGTTCCGGTTCCGTCGTCGGCTCGACCTTCTCTTCCAGAAGGATCTCCGGGTCGATGAGCAACTCGGGCGTCTCCGTCTCCGGACTCGGGACCGTCGCGCCCGGTGCCGCCGCGGAAGGCTGGGCAGCGAGCGGAATCGCCGGCGCGGCCGCGCTCGCGGTTGAAGTGGATGGGTTGCTGGCCGGAGGGCTTCCACCGCCACCGGATCTCGGAGCGGCGCTCATCGCGGCTTGTTCGACTTCGGAGAGTCGGGCGAGATGCTCGGCGTACTCCTGGTAGCCGATCCACGTGAGAGTTTCGGCGTTGCTCTCTTCGATTCCGAGTGGCTCGGCGGGTGATTCCTCGTCCTTCCGATCATCCGGAACTTCGTGCGCGATGGCCTGAGGCTCTCCGCTCGCGGTCGACGCCCAGAGGAAGATCACGACGGCGACGGCATGCAGAAGGATCGACAGCAGTACTGCAGTCGGGACGGGGAGTGAATCTCGAGCGGGGGATTCCACGGTTGAATGGTAGTCAAGGAGTGGTGGGCGGTTCCGCCGAACCGCTTCGGCGAGTCAGGAATCGACGGGAACGGTCACCGGCGACTCGGTCGGTCGGCCGACCATGCGGATCGGGATCTCCGCGAGTCGAAGCTGGTTCCAGAGTTCCAGGAGTACCGGAATGCGATCGGTGGGGCCCACTTCATCGGCGACGGCGAGGTAGAGGACGGTTTTCGGGTCTTCTTCGAGCGTCGCCTGAAGGGTTGGGACCACGGCTTCGAGGGTGATCGGTTCCCGATCAAGGAACATGCCGCCGCTGCTGTCGAGGGAGAGGGTTCGGGCCGGGGGAGGCGCGGCATCGGCGACCACCGCGCCGGCTTCGAGAGGCTTGAGCTCGAGCGGGACGAGCTCGATCCGATCCATCAGGACCATCGCATAGATGAAGAAGGTGAGCAAAAGGAACACCACGTCGATCAGCGGCGTGAGCTCGACGCGGAAGGGAGGTTCGCTGCGGCGAAGCTTGACTTTGCGGACGGGGGCTTCCGGAGCAGCCGCGGCCATATGGAGGGTCTTCGAAGTCACGCTTCGAGTTGGAGCGACGCGATGGCAGTGGCAGTGCCATCATGGAATTCGAAGAGCTTGTCGAGACCGGTCACGAGAAGCACGCCCCACACCTGGTCGCGGACCGAGCAGACGCGAAGCCTCGCCCCGCCGGCCGCGAGTCGTTTTCGGAGCCGAAGGAGCTGGGCGATGTTGGATGAGTTGAGGTAGTCGACTTCGGCCAGGTTCACGACCATGTCCGGCATCTTCCGGGTTCCCTGTTCGGCGTCCTCGACGACGGTCATCAGCGAGGTCATGTCTTCACTGAACGTCGGTTCTTCGCCGGTCTCGGCGAGGATGATGCTGTCGGACCACTCGTTCAGACTCATGGGTAACCTCTCCGGAAATCAGGATGTGGATTCTGCTTCCACCGGGGATTCGTGTTCGTCCGGCTCGGCCGGAGTCGTCGCACAGTCGATGAGGCGGTCGTCGGCCTTGAGCTTGACGACTCGGACGCCCTGTGTGTTCCGGCCCAGCCGCGACACTTCGTCCGCGGAGGTTCGGATCATCATGCCTCCCGACGAGATGAACATGAGGTTGTCGTCGTCGGTCACGCGTCTGACCGTGACCACGCGGCCGTTCCGGCCGGCGGTCTTGATGTCGATGCGGCCCTTGCCGCCACGGCTCTGCGGGCGGGCTCCATCCTCGGCCTGGACCAGATACTCCTGCAGCGGCGTTCGCTTGCCGTAGCCGTTGACGGTGACGGTGAGCAGATCCGTGTCATCTTCGGCACGCACCAGGCCGACGACTTCATCGCTGTTGGCGAGGTCGATGCCCTTCACGCCGGCGGCGGCCCGCCCCATCACCCGGGCGTCGTTCTCGTTGAAACGGATCGCCATCCCGTTGGCGGTGGCGAGCAGGACGTGGTCGTCGCCTCTCGTGAGCTCGACCCCGACGAGGCGGTCGCCGTCGTTGAGGTTGAGGGCGATGATTCCACTGCGATTGACGTTTCGGAAGTCCTTCAGCGAAGTCCGCTTCACGCGGCCGGCCTGGGTCGCGAAGAACAGATAGTCCTCGCTCTTCTCGAAGTCCGCGATGGGGAGGAAGAACCTCGCTGATTCGCCGTCCTTCAGGTCGAGCACGTTGGCGATCGTGTCCGAGAGCGTGTCCCCGGCGAACGCGGCCCGCCCCGTAAGCATCTCGTAGAGCACGCACCCAAACGCCCAGATGTCGGCCCGTTTGTCCACAGGCTTCCCGCGTGCCTGCTC